>VBKA01000014.1:6515-6712 GCA_005879815.1 Chloroflexota bacterium | reverse complement strand
CCTTGACTTGATCGAGCTCGGCAGGCTCGATGAGGCGGAGCGCTACGCGAGGATTGCGACTGAGACGGCCTCGTCGGATGATTTCATGTCACAAGGCATGTCCCGCGCCGCTATGGGCCGCATCCTGGCGTCCCAAGGCGCCCTCGAGGAGGCCGAGGCGAGTGCCCGCGAGGCGGTCCGGCTGGTCGACGCCAGTG
>VBKA01000014.1:0-6461 GCA_005879815.1 Chloroflexota bacterium | reverse complement strand
TTCGAACCTTCGATCTCCTGATCCAGAGTCAGGCGCCTTACCACTTGGCCACACCCCAGCGGGTGCGTCCGGGAATGTTACCAAAGGACCGATTTGAGCCTGAAGCATTCGCCTGAACCAAGGTCCCCTCGCCCATTCGTCCGGGAGCCAATAGCCCGGACGAGCCGTTTCCGCGGCCGATGAGCGTCGGTATGGTCCGCCCAGGGCGAGCCACCTGGCAGCGCCCAACCGTCAGCGGCCACAAGGAGCGAATGACCGATGCAGGGGGTGCAGGCGCGCGAATGGCGCCGCTACGGGTTCGGCGGACCGCCCCAGCCGTGGGAGCACAACGCCCAGCGCGATCTGGATCGGCTCGCGACGTCCTACTACCTCGATGCGCTCGAGCAGCACCGGAGGGCCGTCGAGTCCACGGATGACGACGAGGCGCAACGCCGCCTCGAAGAGCTCTTCACGACCGCCACGCGACACAAGCACGAGATCGACTTCACCCTGCGCCATTGGGCCACGCCGGTCGAACGGGCGCGGCTCGAAGATCGGCTGGGGCAGCTGATGCGCATCAGCCGACGGCTGCGCGCCTTCGTCGACGCGTCAGGTGGCGAGGACGACCCGGATCCGGCCGACGAGGCTGCCGCGGTCGCCTGACCTCTGGGGCGATGAGGGCCCCCTCGTACACTCCACGTGTGGCGCCGCGACTGCCGACACCGAGTGACGTCCTGGCCGCCCATGAGCGCCTTCGCGGCATCGCGCTCGACACCCCACTGGAGCCGGCTCCCGCGCTCGCCGCGGCGTCGGGCGCCGCGGAGGTGCGCCTGAAGCTAGAGGCGCTGCAGCCAACCGGCTCGTTCAAGATCCGCGGCGCCCACAACAAGCTCGCCCTCCTCGCTGCAGCTCGCGCCGCGGGTGAAGTGCCGGATCTTCCCGTGATCACGGCCTCCTCCGGGAACCACGGGATCGCCGTGGCCCACGCCGCGGCGCGATACGGGATGACGGTCACCATCCTGGTCGGCCATGACGTCTCACCGGCGAAGCTGGAGTGGCTCCGCTCCCTCGAGACCGACACGATCACCGTCGAGCTCGAGGGTCGCGACTATGACGAGGCCGAGGCTGAGGCCCGCCGACGCGAGCAGCTTGGGGCTGCAACGTACGCGGCGCCTTACAACGACGCTGACGTGATCGCGGGTCAGGGAACCATCGGCCTCGAGATCATGGAGGCCTGGCCCGAATGCGACGCAATGCTGGTGCCGATAGGCGGAGGCGGTCTGATTGCCGGCATCGGTCTGTGGGCGAAGGCGATCAAGCCGGAGCTCCGACTGGTCGGGGTGCAACCTGCGGCGTCGCCGCCGATGTACGTCTACCTCCAGACGGGCTCCACCAAACCGGTGCCCATCGCCCCGACGCTTGCCGACGGCGTTAGCGGCAACATCGAGCGGGGGAGCATGACGTGGGGGCTCAGCCGCAAGCTGGTCGACTCGGTGCTCCTTGTCGAGGAGGAGGAGATCATCGAGGCCATGCGCTGGGCGATCGATGAGCAACGCCTGCTGCTCGAAGCGAGCGCGGTACTGGGCGTCGCATCGCTCCTGCACCGAGGCAGCTCTGATCTGGAAGGCACGCGCGTCGCGGTCATATGCACCGGGCGGAACGTCGACGGTCAGGCGATCAGACGGGTCCTGTCGACCTCATGAGGCGATGTAGCATCGGGGGGTGATCGGGTCGGAGCGACGGCGCGGTAGCGGCGGGGCCGCCGTCCTGGGCGCGTTGCTCATCGCCGTTGGCCTGCTCTTCCTGGCGGATCAGTACTGGAACCTCGACCTGGGCCACTATGGGTGGCCGATCTACGTCATCGGGCTCGGGCTGGCCGTTGTCCTCCTTGGGCTTACCCAGCGAAGCGGCAGCGGCCTGACCACCTTCGGCTCGATGGTCACGGTCTTGGGCCTGATCCTCTTCTACCAGAACCTCACCGGCCACTGGGATAGCTGGGCCTACGCGTGGACGCTGATCGCACCCGGGGGAAGCGGGGTCGGCATGGCGCTCTACGGCGTGCGGGTGGGCAATGCCGGGATGGTGCGCGTGGGCCTGTGGCAGATCGTCACCGCGCTGGGCCTGTTCGCCGCAGGATTCCTCTTCTTCGAAGGGCTGGTCGGCATCTCCGGCCGCCGCTTCCCGCTGCCGAATTGGGTCCTGCCCCTCGCGGTGATCGTGCTGGGCCTGTTGCTTCTGTTCCGAGGATTCACTGCGCGGCAGGACGCTCACCATGGCGAGTCCGATGAGCCCAGCTGGCCGTCCCGGACGGAAGGGGACTCGCCAGGCTGATCCACAGGCTCGCTTTCGTGTCCGATCCGTGGCGGCCCGCTGGTAGACGCGCGGCCCCGCCCTCGCCGGCTCCGGATGCAATCCATGCCGTCGCACAAGGTCGAGCCGATCCTTCGCGTCGAGGAGCGGAAGCTGGAGTTGGCTGTCGAACATTGCCCGTCTCCCGTGATGCGTCACCATTCATTAGCCCTGGTTAGTGACCGACCTCATGGTACGGAGGGAGAGCGTCACCTGTCAATAAGCATTGACTGGTGATGTAACATCGTATCCGTGGCCACGGCAATCGATTGGCCGGAGCCTGGAGGCCGGTCTCCTGCACCGAGCGTCGCGCTCCATAGGCTCCAGGACTTCGTCAACACCAATGACATCGAAGCAGGGCGGGATGCGCTCGCTACCCCACAGCAGCTCCATGACTGGCTCGTTGCCGCGGGAGCGATTGACGCGCGCGACCGGGTGACGGCGGACGCTCAGGCCCGCGCCCTGGCCGTGCGCGAGGGTCTGCGGGCGTTGGGTCGCGCGAACAACGAGGAGCCGCTCGATACGGACCGCGTGACGGCTATGAATCGGGCGGCCGGTCGCCTGTCCCTCGTGCCCGCGGTGCGCGATTCCGCCACGTGGCGCCTCGCGCCCGCGGCTGGCGGAGTCGACGGATACCTGGCGGGCGTCCTCTCGACGCTCGTGACCTCCATCGCCGACGGTTCCTGGTCGCGGATGAAGTCCTGCCGCAACGACACCTGTCGCTGGCTCTTCTACGACCAATCCAGGAACCGCTCTGGGACGTGGTGCACCATGGCCATCTGCGGCAGCCGGATGAAGGCGCGGGCGTATCGCGCTCGGCGTCGCGAGGAGATCCAGGCCACCTGACCGGGCGCCCGCGTGCCGCCTATCCTTGCAAGGAGATGGCTGCAAACGACGCCGCCGACACGGCGAACACCGCCAAGGACCCGGATCAGCTGCCGAGCGATCTGAACCTCATCAACGCCGGGTACGTGGCCGACCTCTACGAGCTGTATCGCGCCGATCCGTCGTCGGTTGACCCGGAGTGGCGCGCCCGCTTCGACGCGGGATTCGCCGGCCTCGAGCCAGTGACCGCGGGCCAGCCTCCAGGCAACGGCGAAGGGCCGGCCGCCGCATCGATCCCGCAGGAGAAGGCCTCCCCGCCTTCCGCGCCTTCCGCGCCGCGCGAGACACCCGTCACGCGCGGCGGCGGCCAACCGATCACCGGCCCGGCCGCCCGATTGGCGCGCAACATGACCGCCTCGCTGGCGGTCCCCACTGCGACGAGCTTCCGAGAGATCGACGTCAGCATCCTCGAGGCGCGACGGCGCGAGCTGAACGACCAGCTCGCCCCTCGCAAGGTCAGCTTCACGCATCTGATCGGCTTCGCCATGGTTCGTGCGGCGAGCGCGCAGCGGTCGATGACGCACGCCTACGCGGAGACGGACGGCCAGCCGTATCGCGTGGACCCGGGCGCCGTGAACCTGGGGCTGGCGGTCGACGTCGAGCGCGCCGATGGGACCAGGTTCCTGGTGGTGCCGGTCATCAAGGGCGCCGACGCGATGAACTTCCCCTCTTTCCTCGCGCGCTATGAGGAGCTGGTCGAGAAGGCGCGCTCCAGCCGGCTCTCACCCGACGACCTGGCCGGGGGGACGATCACGCTCACCAATCCCGGCACCCTGGGCACCACGGCCTCGGTCCCGCGGCTCATGGCTGGCCAGGGGACGATCGTGGCGACCGGCGCCATCCGATCGAGTGGCGACCAGCGGCTCATGACCCTCACCAGCACCTACGACCACCGCATCATCCAGGGGGCCGAATCGGGGCAGTTCCTGGGTCGGATCGAGGCCTCCCTCAGCGGATTGGACTCCTTCTACACGGACGTGTTTGCCGCCATGGGCGCCGCGCTCGGCCCCGCCCTCGGTCCCCCGCCCCAACAAAGGCGACCCGCCCAGCTCGCGTCGGACGCGACGGACATGGCGGACACCGCGCCGGCGGTCTCCGCCTCGGCCCAGGACCTGGCACACATGGCCGCCGCCATGTCGCTGGTTGACGCCTACCGCATCTACGGCCACCTCGGCGCGAGCCTGGACCCGCTCGGTAGCGAGCCGCCAGGCGACCCCGCCCTGGATCCCGCCTTCCATGGCCTCGAGCAGGGCGTGCTGGCGGGGATTCCGGCCTCGCCCCTGGGCGTCCACGTCCCGGGCGACAACCTCGAGATGGTGCTCGATCAGCTGCGCCAAACCTACAGCGGAACGATCGCCTACGAGGTGGAGCACATCGCTAATCACGCCGAGCGAGCGTGGCTGCGGCGCGTGATCGAGTCCGGCGAGCACCGGCAGCCGCTCAGCACTGAGCAGCGACGGGCGCTGCTCGAGCGGCTGACCGCCGTCGAAGGGCTCGAGCGATTCCTGCACAAGGCCTACCTGGGGCAGAAGCGATTCAGCATCGAAGGGCTCGACACCCTGGTCCCCATGCTGGATGTGATCCTGCAGATGGCCGCCGAGCAGGACACCCACCGTGCGGTCATCGGCATGGCGCACCGTGGCCGACTCAACGTGCTGGCGCACATCGTGGGCGTGAGCTACGACTCCATCCTGTCGGAGTTCGAGGCGAGCCGGCTGGACGAGGAGGTGATGCCCGAGGAGCGCCAGGCGGACGACGTGAAGTACCACCTGGGGGCCTCCGGTCGCTTCGAGTCGGCCGCCGGGACGGTCGAGGTGAGCCTCATGCCCAACCCATCCCACCTGGAGGCGGTCGATCCGGTCGTGGAGGGGCGGGCCCGGGCCGAGCAGACGGATCGGTCCAAGCCGATCGCCAGCGTGGATACGCGGGTCACCCTGCCGATCCTGATCCACGGTGACGCCTCCTTCGCGGCCCAGGGCGTGGTGGCGGAGACCTTCAACCTCAGCCGGCTGGCGGGGTATGCGAACGGCGGCACCGTCCACCTGATCGCGAACAACCAGATCGGCTTCACCACCGCTGCCGGTGAGGCGCGCTCGACCACCTACTCATCGGACCTGGCCAAGGGATTCGACGTCCCCATCGTGCACGTCAATGCGGACGACCCGGAAGCCTGCCTGGCCGCGGCCCGGCTGGCCATGCTGTACCGGGCGGAGTTCGATGGCGACATGGTCATCGACCTGGTCGGCTACCGCCGCTACGGCCACAACGAGGCCGATGAGCCGGCGTACACGCAGCCGGCCATGTATCGGCTCATTGGCGAGCATCCAAGCGTTCGCGAGCTCTACCTTCAGCGCCTGGAGGCCGATGGCGTCGTCTCTGCAGTAGACGCTGCCGGCCAGGCCAAGGCGCTGGCGCGAAACCTGGCCCAACGGCAGGCATCGGTCCGCAAGAAGGCAACGGAGCCGACGCTGGATCGCGGCGCCGACGCGCTCCCGCACGAGGGCGAGCGCGAACCGCAGACGGTGGTCCCCGCCGAGACACTGCGGACGCTCAACGCGCAGCTCTACCGGTTCCCGCGCGAGTTCACGCTCAGCTCCAAGCTCGAGAAGCAGCTCGCCAGGCGCCGCGAGGCGCTGGGCGACGAAGGCCGGATCGAATGGGGACACGCGGAAGCACTCGCCTTCGGCTCGCTGCTGCTCGACGGTGTGCCCATCCGCATCTCGGGGCAGGACACGGTGCGCGGCACGTTCAGCCAGCGGCACCAGACCCTGTTCGACGCGAAGACAGGCGACCCGTTCACGCCCATCCAGCACCTCGATGGCGCGCGAGCAAGCTTCGAGCTGCACAACTCGCCGCTCTCCGAGTACGCGGCCATGGGCTTCGAGTACGGCTATGCGGTCACCGCGCCAGAAGCGCTCGTGATCTGGGAGGCGCAGTACGGGGACTTCGCCAACGGCGCGGAGATCATCATCGACCAGTTCGTGATCGCGGGACTCGCGAAGTGGCGGCAAACCTCACGCCTGACGCTGCTGCTCCCGCACGGTTACGAGGGACAGGGGCCCGAGCACTCCTCGGCCCGGCTCGAGCGCTTCCTGGCACTCGGAGCGGAGGGGAACATCCGCGTCGTCTACCCGACCACCGCGGCTCAGTATTTCCACCTCCTGCGGCGGCAGGCGCGACACGCGGAGCTCCGACCGCTGGTGATCATGACCCCCAAGTCGCTGCTGCGACACGAGGCCGCGGCTTCT
>VBKA01000013.1 GCA_005879815.1 Chloroflexota bacterium | reverse complement strand
GTTTCGAGGCATCAACCCTCGGGGTCGCCGGCCTCGCCCTGCTGGTCACCGTCTTCTCGTGCACCGCGATCGGCGCTCTGCAGGGCGCGATCTCGCTGCGTCTGCGTGACGGCCTCTTTGGCGCGAACCTGCTGATGCTCGCCTTTCTCCTGTTCTGCGGCGTCAACATCCCGGTCGCCACCCTTCCCGCCTGGATGCAGGTGATCAGCAACCTGCTGCCGTTCACCCACGGCCTGGAGGCGGTTCGCCAGGCGGCCGCGGGGGCGGGTTTCGAGCAGGTCGGGGGGCTGATCGGCCTCGAGGCCATCATCGGCATCGCATACGCGGTCGTCGCCTTCGCGCTGTTCAGCTACCTCGAGCGCAGCGCGCGCGCCAACGCCACGCTCGACGTGCGCTAGCCGGCGCGTCGCCGGAGGTACCGAAGACCAACGGCGGAGGTCGTGTGCGCGGGCGCACCTTTCGGGACGGGTTTCTCAGGTCGTTCCGGCGCAGCCGCGTCCTACCGTAGGCGAGCCCTGGAGGGCCGGGCTCCGGCGCTCCATCGGGTTTGGCAGGAGGGCAGGTTCGATGCGCACCGCGATGGCGGGTGCCGCCCGCAAGGCCATGGGCGCGGCCGGCGGTTTGCTGTTTGCTGTCGGCGCACTGGTGCCGGCGAGTCACGTCGCCGCTGCAACGGGCGACGAGCTGTTCATCAGCGAGTATCTCGAGGGGTCGGACACCAACCAGGCGATCGAGATCTTCAATCCGACCGACACGCCGATGAGCCTCTCGGCGAGCGGCTTCCGGCTCGAGTTCTACGCCGACGGGAGCCGGTCCGTCACCGGCGGCGTCCTGCTGATCGGCGTCATCCAGCCCGCGAGCACCTGGGTGGTCGTCCCCGCGGACGCAAGCCCGGAGCTGCGCGCCAAGGCCAACCAGACCTTTGGCTCGAGTGCGTTCTGGTTCGACGGCAACGACGCGGTGGCGCTCACTCACGGAGGCACCGCGATCGACATCCTCGGGCAGATCGGTGTGGATCCGGGGGTCGAATGGGGCGCGGGCCTGACCAGCACACGGGACAACACGCTTCGACGCAAGGCGGCGGTGACCGCCGGCGATGCGGACGGCACCGATCCCTTCGACCCGTCGGTCGAGTGGGACGGCTTCCCGGTCGACACCTTCGGCGGGCTCGGCAGCGTCGGCGAGCCCCCGGTCAACGAGCCGGTCTCCCTCGCCTGTCCGAGCGAGCTGGCGACGACCCAGCCCGCGGGCGTCATGGGCTCCGTGAGCGCATCGGATCCCGACGGGACGGTGGTCGGCCTGACCGTGAGGTCGGTCACGCCATCCGACCCGGGCACGATTGCGATCACGGACCTGGCCCCGGCCTCCGGCGTTGGTGGCTCCGCGACCGGCAACCTGACGGTGAGCGGTGCGACCCCCGCCGGCAGCTACGCGGTGACCGTCTCGGCAGCCAACGACGACGCCAGCCCGCAGACCGCGGACTGCAGCGTGGCGGTGACGGTCGCGCCCTTCGTGTCTGCGTTCGACAGACTGCACGAGATGGTCGACAGCCTGGTCGCCGGCGGAGGCGTCGACCCGTCCAAGGCGTTCCTGCTCACCAATCGCCTCGACCGCGCGGCTGCGGACAACGCCGCAGGCCGGCGTGACCCATTCCGGGCGCAGATAAAGGCGTTCGGCAACCAGGTCGCGGGCCTCGCGCCGCGCTGGATCACACCAGCGGCTGCCGCGCAGCTCAGGGCGCAGGCCGCCGAAGTCTTAGCAGAAGGGGGCTGACGCCTCCGTCAGGTCGCTTCTCTGAGGCGCCTGCGGTCAGGCGCCGGCGCGTAGTCGGTCGGCGCAGGCCGCGCAGCGACCGACGATGGTCATGTGCGTCAGGTTCGGCTCGAAGCCGCCGACGCCTCGGAAGGCGGCCATGATGGCCTGCGCCTGAGCGGAGTCGACCTCCCAGCGACCGCCGCAGCTCGCGCAGTACAGGTGGCCGTGCTCAGGCTCCTGCGCCACGTGAAACTCCTCCCGCCCATCCGCGGCGTGGCCGTGTCGCACCAGGCCGAGCTCCTCGAGCACGTCCAGGGTTCGGTACACGGTGGACGGAATGGTGGTGGGATCGGCGCTGCGGCAGCGCTCGATCAGCTCCGGGCCGGTCAGATGGCCGGAGGCCGAGGCCAGGACCTCCACGATCGTCCGGCGCTGTGGCGTCCAGCGCATGCCGCGCTCGTGAAAGCGATCAGGCATGGACGCCCACGGCTCCGGCAGTGATGTAGGCCCGCTCATCAGCCGTTCAGTATAAGAACGTGATGCAACTGCAACAGATTGCAACAGCGGAACAAGGCGGGTAGCATCCGCCGATGGAGGTCCAGCACCTCGTCCTCTCCCTGGTCGCGGCCAATCCTCCCCGAGTGGAGGGCATGCTGGGACCCGAAGCGGCCGGCCTTGGCCTGCTGTTGACGGCCCTCGTGCTCGGAGTACGCCACGGCATCGACTGGGACCACATCGCCGCAATCACCGACATCACCAGCACGACCTCGGCGGCCGAGGCGGCCATCGAACACCACGAGCTCGATCACCTCCAGCAGCCGGGCCACGTGCACGATCACGGCGGCGCTTCCGAACGCGCTGTGCACGGCTCGCGGCGGACGGAGCCTGGTCACATTCCCGAGGCCCATCCGGCCTCGACCGGGCGACTCATCGGGGAGCAGCGCCATGCCGTGCTACTGGGGACGCTCTACGCGCTGGGGCATGCAGTGGTAGTCGTGGCCCTCGGACTCGCGGCCTTGCTGTTCAATGCGGTCCTGCCCGAGTGGGTGGATCCGATCATGGGCCGCGTGGTGGGCGTAACCCTGCTCATCCTCGGCATCTGGGTCTTCTACTCCCTGTACCAGTACGCGCGGCACGGGAGCGAATTCCGCTTGCGCAGCCGATGGATGCTCGTCTTCGCCTGGGTGCGCTATGCCTGGCATTGGCTCGCCGCGCGGCTGCATGGCCATGCCCACGTCGAGCCCGTCGAGATGAGCTCGTACGGGGCGCGCACCGCCTTTGGTGTCGGGGTCATTCACGGCATCGGGGCCGAGACGGGAACCCAGGTTCTTCTGATTGCGGCGATTGGGGGCGCCGCCGGTGCCGGCCTGGGCATCCCGATGCTGCTCGCGTTCGTCATCGGACTGCTGATCTCGAACACCGCGATCGTGTTGATCACTGCGACGGGGTTCGTGGCGAGTCAGCTGCGCGAGCGCATCTACGTCGGGGTCGGAGTCGCCGCCGGGGTATTTTCCGTCCTCGTCGGAGCGATCTTCCTTTTTCGGGCGGAAGGTCTTCTCCCCGATCTGACCCGTCTCTTCGGCTTCATCGGCACCTAGAAGCACCTTCCCGCGGGGCGTACGGTCCCCTACCATGCGCCGTGGCAGGCACCCGCCTGCTTTTAGCGGAGGGCCCTGATGTCAGCCTCGCGCATCGCGCGACTCGCCTATCGATGGCTCGCGTGGCTGTTTGTCGCGTGTGTCGTGGTCCAGTTCTTCCTCGCGGGGCTGGGCGTCTTCGCCGGAGCCTCGAACTTCGAGCTGCACCGGAACTGGGGCTACACGTTCGGCTACCTGCTGATCGTCATGATCATCGCGGCCCTCGTCGGACGGATGCCTCGCGCTGCCTGGGCCGCTCCGTTGGGGGTTATGGTGCTGTTTGCGCTGCAGTCGGTATTCGTGGCGCTGCGTGCCGATGCGCCGATTGTCGCCGCGCTGCACCCGGTGAACGCGATCGCCATCTTCACCGCGTCGCTGTGGATCGCGCGATCGTCAGCGGCGTGGCAACAGCAGGGAACCGCTGAGCGTCCACCGTCGGCGTCGCAGGCAGGTTCTGAGGCAGCGTCCAGCGAGGCATCCTGATGGACCTCTATCCGTGGCTCGTCTTCCTGCACATCGCGGGAGGGTTCACCTTCGTCCTGGGTCACGGCGCCTCGGCGATAGCCGCCATGCGCCTGCGAACCGAGCGCGAGCCCGAGCGTGTCCGGGCCTTGCTCGACCTTTCGAGCGGGAGCCTGACCCTCTCCTACATCGGCCTGCTGCTGCTCCTCGCGGCCGGGATCGCGGCCGGGTTTGGAGGCGGCTTGTGGGGACGTCTCTGGATCTGGAGTTCCCTCGTCCTCCTGGTCGTCATCACAGTCGCCATGTACCCGCTCGGCTCGCAGTACTACGCGAAGGTCCGCCATGCCGTGGGGCTTAGGACGTACCAGGACAAGAAGGGCGATCCCGACCCCGTACCGGCATCAGCGGCTGAGCTCGACATGCTCCTCACCAGCAGCCGGCCCGCCCTGCTCGCCGCCATCGGCGGGGTCGGGCTGCTCCTCATCCTGTGGCTGATGGTGCTCAAGCCCTTCTGACACGGGCATCCGATGCGTTGGCGGCGGCTCTCCCCTCCGTTGCGCCGGAACCTCGGTGCGCAGTAGAGACTGGCCTTGCGGCCACCGGGACAAGTTCCGCCGGTCCTTTGGCCAGCCTGGCTTGCCGCATGACACGCTAAGCCCTGCCGCCGGCGCCTCCGATGGTCGCAATGCCAGCATGCCTTGCGCCTCCCGTTGGTCCAGGTCAGGCGGTCGCCGATACCGCCTCCGGTGCTGCGACGTGGAGCTCAGTGCCGGTCTCGAGCAAGGTCTTGAGGCCGGAGAGGATGACGGGCCAGCCGCCCTTGGTCGACTCGAACGTCGCGTTTTCCTCGGTGAACCCATCATGGGTGACCGACAGCCGGCACGCATCACCCATTGGCGTGATCTCCCACGCCACCCGCGTCGGCGGATCGTTGACATCGGCGTCCCAGCGGACGGCGAAGGTGTGCACCAACCGCCGCGGCGGGTCCGCCTCGATGACCTCGCCCTCGATGTCGATCCGGCCGGTGTCCGGCTGCATGTAGACGATCGGCGAGCCGGGGCGGAAGTCAGAATCGATGACCGAGCCGAAGTAGTAGCGCTTCACGAGATCGGAGTCGGTCAGCGCCTGCCAGACGCGTTCCGGAGTGGCGCGAATGTAGATCTCGTAGACGTGCATGGGTGCATTCATGGGTGCCTCCAGGGCGTGTTTGAGGTCGGCCATGCCGCCCACCCATGGCTCGGCGTACTTGCTGATCCATCGGTCATGGATAAGGCGGATGGGGACCGGATTGAGGAAGTGCAGCTTGCGACGCCCGGCTCGGCGGGTGGTGAGCAGCCCCGCCGCTTCCAGGACGCGCAGATGCTTCATGACGCCGAAGCGGGTCATCTCCGGCAGTGCCGCCTCCAGCTCCTCCAGCGCTTGGCCATCGCGCTCGAAGAGCCGATCGAGGAGGATCCGCCGACATCCATCGGGGGGACTATATGTGACCGATTAGTCACCTGTCAAGGTATGGAAGCCTACGGAGCGCAGTCGCCCGGGGAACCCTGTGAATCGATCGGGGCTGGACCGGATGGCTGCATCTCGCCCGCCCAGATGGTCAACCGGCCGCAAGAAAGGTCGACTCGACCAAACGGCCCCGATGCCGCGGTAACACCAGTGGCGTCAGTCGTGATCTCGACTTGGCCAGGGTCGACGTGCATGCTGGTCAGCAGGCGACCCGATGGCGATCGTGCCTCGACGTCCCAGGGGAGCGGCGGCAGTGTAGCCACGTCTATCCGGGGTTGGGGCCCGCCCGGTTTCGATTCCGCCACCTTCTCGCCGTTGACCGTCAGGGTTACCGCGAGTGTCGTCCCGTTCGAGATGCGGAGCTGCGGACGTTCGGGGCGCACCGTGGTCGTGATGCTGCATCCGCCGGCGACCAGTCCCAGAACCATGACGCCGGCCACGATCGTCCCGCCTCTGCCGCTAGACACGCTGGACCTGTTCGGCCTCCACGCCCTCGACCGGTCGCTCGCAGGTCGGGCAGTACCAGCGCGCCTCGACCGGGGTCCCGCACACCGCGTGACGCAGCGGCTCGGCGTCGCGCGCGACGCGCGACCCCCAGTCGGCAAGGAGGCGCAACGCACCGGCGAGCTCCTGGCCCTCGGCAGTCAGCTCATAGGCGAGGCGGACCGGCCGCTCGCTGTACGGCTGGGAGCGGATGACGCGCTCCGACTCCAGGCGCTTCAGCCGGTCCGAGAGGATGTTCGGCGCGATGCCACTGACGCCGGCCTGCAGCTCATTGAAGCGGCGCGGCCCTTCCAGCAGCGCCTCGATGACGAGCAGGCTCCATCGGTCCCCCACCCGCTCGAGGGCAGCCGCGAGCGGAGATTCGAGTTCTGGCATGGTCGGATCGTACGCCATCGGTCTGAAACCCCCTTGCATTCGGTGGCTCATGCTTGTAACTTGCAGATTACTAGTCACTCGCAAGTCACAACGACAGCTGGAGGTTGGACCGATGGGGTCCCTTGATGAGCTCGGGGCGGCGATCGCCAAGGTCGCGGAAGGCGTGAATGGGTCGACGGTGGGCGTCGGCAATCGATGGCGCGGCGGATCGGGGATCGTCCTCGAGAAGGGCAAGGTGCTGACCAACGCGCACAACCTGCACGGCGACGAGGTGCACGTCTCCTTCATCGACGGCCGCGAGGCCGATGGCAAGGTGCTGGGCGTCGACAGCGACGGCGACCTGGCGGTGATCGGCGTCGACACCGGCGACACCACGCCGTTCGGCTGGGGCGACGCCGGCTCGCTCGGCATCGGGGCACCGGTGATCGCGATCGGCAACCCATCCGGCCAGGGCCTGCGCGTCACCGCCGGATTCGTCTCCGGCATCGGCCGTTCCTTTCGCGGCCCGCGCGGCCGGCGTGTGGCGGGAGCCGTCGAGCACACCGCGCCGCTCATGCCCGGATCGTCCGGCGGTCCAATCGTCGACACTGAGGGACGGCTGCTGGGCATCAACACCAACCGGCTTGGGAGCGGCTTCTACCAGGCGATCGCCGCCGACCCCGCGCTGAAGGCCAAGGTCGACGCGCTCAGTCGCGGCGAGGAGCCCCAGCGGCGCCGGCTCGGCGTGGGACTTGCCCCTTCCCACGTGGCACGGCACCTCCAGCGGGCGGTGGGCCTCCCGGAGCGCGACGGACTGCTGGTCCGCGAGGTCGAGGAAGGCTCGCCGGCGGAGAAGGCGGGAATCGCCGAGGGCGACCTCATCGTCGAGGCCGGCGGCAAGGCGGTGACCAGCGCAGACGACCTGTTCGACGCGCTGGCGGCATGGACCGACGGGGGGCTCGCCGTGAAGATCGTGCGGGGGTCGGAGGAGCGATCGGTTAACGTTTCGGCGTGACCCACGCGGAGCCGCCCTGCTCCCATCTCGACACCCTGCGCGAGGTGACGCCCAGCGCCGACGGCTGCGAGGAATGCCTCAAGACCGGCGGCAGCTGGGTTCACCTGCGCCTGTGTCGGGCCTGCGGACACGTCGGCTGCTGCGACCAGTCACCCAACCGGCACGCGAGCCGTCACTTTCAGGCCACGGACCACCCCATCATCCAGTCCTTCGAGAAGGGAGAGGACTGGATCTGGTGCTTCGTCGACGAGGTCTATCTCGAGCCTGCCTGACCCTAGCGGCGCGAGCCCTTCAGTGACGATGTCAGCTTGTCGTTGGCCGGGTCGTAGACGGAGCATATGACGGTCCGATCGCCGTCACGCCACGCATCCGACGAGGGGACCACCGACGCGACGTCGAGCGAAGACTGATCGATGGCGATACCGATCCAGTCTTCGAAGATCGGGACGCAGGAGCTCACAATGAAGTTGTGGAAGGTGGCGTCGTCGGGGTATGCCGCCTGCTGCGTGTCCTGGACGATCGCGATGAGCTCGAACTCATGAGTCTGCCCGCACGGCCTTCCGGTGACCTCCGAGATCTCACCGGTGCCCGGCGCGTCATAGCAGTCACCAACCTTTAGCTTGTCGATCTTGACGGTGCCGCCGGTCTGGATCGCGCCTGAGTCATCGCGATGGGCCTGCGTGAAATAGCCGCCCAGAGCCCCGACGACAAGGAGCCCAATCCACCAGAACCGGAGCAGCGGCCGCCACCAGGCGCGTCGCGGCGGGGTCGAGGCGGCGTAGGGCTGCGGCTGCGTCTCGCCGCCATACCCCGCGCCCGGAACGGATGCCGAGGAGGCGTTGGGCGCCCAGGGCGTCTCGGGCGTCGCACCCCGACCCAAGCCGCACCTGGTGCACGAAGGCTGGTCCTCGTCATTCGAGGCATAGCAGCGCTTGCAGACCCAGCGTTCCATGACCCCTCCTGTCAATGGCGCGCGGGCGGTGGGCAAGCCGCCCTTCAGGCGATCACCCTGATCCGCCGGGCGATAGGGTAGTCCACCGAGGCTAGACTCACGCGGTGATCGAGTCGGTCCGCGTGGTCGGCACCGGGCGCGCTGGCAGCGCGATTGCGGCGCGGCTTCGGGAGCGCGGGCTGGCGGTGAGCGCCGGGCGCGAAGCGGCCGGCGCTCCAGTCGACCTGGTGCTGCTCTGCGTCCCTGACGCGGCGATTCCCGACGTTGCGCGTTCGGTTCCCGAAGGACCCTGGGTGGCCCACGTTTCCGGTGCCACGACCCTGTCAGCCCTCGATCCGCACAGCCGGCGCTTCAGCGTGCACCCGCTGCAGACACTCTCCCGGGAGCGCGGGGCGGAGCAGCTGGACGGGGCATGGGCAGCGGTCACCGCGGAGACGGACGAGGCAGCCCGCATGGCGAACTGGCTGGCCGAGACCCTTGGCCTGCGGCCGTTTCCGCTGGCGGACGCGGACCATCCCCTCTACCACGCCGCCGCGGTCATCGCCGGCAACTACCTGGTGACGCTCTACCGCACCGCGTCGCAGCTCTTCGAACAGGTCGGGGTGCCGCCGGAGGCGCTCGTCCCCCTCATGCAGCGCACCATCGAGAACGGATTCGTGCTGACCGGACCGATTGCGCGCGGCGACTGGGCGACTGTCGAGAGCCACCTGCGGACCCTGGAAGAGCGTGCGCCCGAGGTGGCCCCGCTGTATCGGGCCCTGGCGGAAGCGACCCGTCCGTGAAGCTGGTCCGCAGCGTGGCGGGCGTCCGCGAAGTGCTCATGGCACCGCGCGAGGAGGCGATGCGCATCGGTCTGGTGCCAACCATGGGGGCCTTCCATGAAGGGCACCTGACGCTCTTTCGGAGCTGCGCCGCCGAGTGCGACGTGGCGGTTGCCAGCCTCTTCGTCAACCCCGCGCAGTTCGGGCCGGGAGAGGACCTCGAGCGCTACCCACGCGGCCTCGACCGCGACACGCACCTCGCGGAGGAGGCCGGCATCGACCTGCTCTTCGCGCCCGGCGCCGAGGAGATCTATCCGCCGGGATTCCAGACGGCGGTGGAGGTCGGCGAGCTCGGCCAGGTCCTCGAGGGGGCATCGCGACCGGGCCACTTCCGGGGGGTGGCGACCGTATGCCTGAAGCTGTTCAACATTGTGCAGCCGGCCGTCGCCTACTTCGGGCGGAAGGATGCGCAGCAGGCGGCCGTGATCGGCACCATGCTGCGCGACCTGAACCTGCCGATCGAGCTTCGGGTGATCCCGATCGTGCGCGACGCCGACGGGCTCGCGCTGTCGAGCCGCAATGCCTATCTGCAGCCCGATGAACGTCGGCGGGCGCTGGCGCTGCCGCGTGCCCTGCAGGCCGGCCTCGAAGCCTGCCGGGCAGGAGGCGGAACCGATGCCGCCCTGGCCGCCGCCCAGCGAGTCCTCGCGGTCGGTGATGGGATCGAGGTCGACTACCTGGCGGTTGCCGACCTGGACGGGCCTACGCTGGCAGGCGCCATCCGCGTGGGCTCGACACGTCTGATAGACAATGTGCTACTGGACGAGGAGGCGACATGAGCAGCGAACCCCGGATGGCTCTTCCCGAGCTGGCGTCGATGAAGACCGATGGCCGCAAGATCGTGATGGTCACCGCCTATGACGCGCCGAGCGCCAGGCTCGCCTCCCAGGCCGGCGTCGACCTGGTGCTGGTCGGCGACTCCGCGGCCATGACGGTGCTCGGTCACGAGTCGACCGTGCCGGCCACGATGGACGAGATGGTGGTGCTGACCCGCGCGGCGCGCAGCGGCATCGGCCGCCCGCTGCTGATCGGCGACATGCCCTTTGGCTCGTTCCAGGTCAGCGACGAGGATGCGCTGAAGAACGCGATCCGCTTCGTCAAGGAGGCGGATGCAGACGCGGTCAAGCTCGAGGGAGGGGGCGCCTCCGTCTCGCGCGTGCGAACCCTCGTCGGTGCGGGGATCCCGGTGATGGGCCACATCGGTCTCACGCCGCAGTCCGCCACGATGCTGGGCGGCTACAAAGCGCAGGGCCGGACGGCCTCCAAGGCACGCCAGCTGTTCGCCGACGCGCAGGCCCTCCAGGCGGCTGGCTGCTTCGCCATCGTGCTGGAGGCAGTCCCAGCCCGGGTGGCGACACGGATCACCGAATCCCTGCGCATTCCGACCATCGGCATTGGCGCGGGGGCGGGATGTGATGGGCAGGTCCTGGTGTGGCACGACCTGCTGGGCATCACCGAGGGACGCCTGGCGCGCTTCGTGAAGCAATACGGCCACCTCGCTGAGGAGACGCGCAAGGCCCTCGAGGCGTACGCCGCCGAGGTGCGCAGCGGCGCATTCCCGGCGGAGGAGCACAGCTACGGCATCTCCGACGAGGAGCTGGCGCTGTTCGAATCCGAGCTCGATTCCGGCGCGCTGGTCGGCGACGCGGGGGGCGACTGGCTCTAGCGATCGGTGCCCGAATTCGGAACCGATCAGTAGGGTCCGGCGACGGGATTGACAGATTCGGCGACGAACTCGGTGCGGCAGGTCAGCACGTCTCCGAACCAATCTTCCATGCTGG
Source organism: Chloroflexota bacterium (assembly GCA_005879815.1). Lineage (GTDB taxonomy): Bacteria > Chloroflexota > Limnocylindria > QHBO01 > QHBO01 > CF-82. Next base: position 1,004 of record VBKA01000013.1, on the reverse strand, counting down.
TCGGTGCGCAGCCGCGCGCGGCCGGGTCGTCCAGGTGGCCAACCGCCTCGACCCATTGTCCACGGGGCGGCATCGTCACGCCGGTGGCTGGGTCGATGGTGACTTTCAGCCACGCACTGTCAAACCCAGCGCTCTCGGAGACGGCCAGTCCGTTGTAGTTGATGTTCTGGCAGACCAGCCATGCCACCGAATACCCACCGCACGCCCCGCCCAACCCGCCGTCCGGCAGCTGCGGAAACCACCCACGGATGCGGATGGAGCTGGACCCATAGCACGCCAGCCGCTCCAGCGGGGTGCGGGACCCAAGCGATGCGGGCCCGTTGATGAGCGCCTCGAGGTTCATCGGCGATGCCGGACACGGCAGCGTCATCGCCTCGAGCCAGGGCTGACCGCCGGGCTGGCCGTCGGCCACCCAGCCCAACCAGTCCGGGCAGCTGAAGGGTGTAGTCCGCATGGGTGGTTCGCAACCCGCCGCCGGGGGCAACCCCAAGGCCGCAAGCTGATACCACGCGTACCCATCCGCGCTGACCGGCCCGGCCACCACGAAGCCCAGCTGACCAGTGTCGATCGTCCCGAGCTGGGCACCCGCGGTACCAGGCTTGGCGCGCACCGTCAGACCGTCGACCGTCGACTTCGCGAGACCGTCGACCACGACACCGCCGGCCGCCGGTGAGGAGCTCGAGATCGGCTCGCTCGGCGCGGCGGTCGGGGAGGCAGTCACCGAGGGCTGTTGCACTCCAGTTGGAGTCCCGGGAGGGGCGCCCCTGGCGTTCGGCGCGGCGCAGCCTGCCAGGAACACCATCGTTGCCAGAGTGAGCAGCCTACGCACGTTCATACCTCAGATCACGCCTCGAGCTGGGCGATCAGCGGGACGGACCTGATGGTTCATCTATCTATTGGTCGCTTGGCGCAGGCAGAATCCTTCGCTCGTCCGCCGTGTCACGATTGTCCCGGTATCTGCTTGCCCTGACTCAGCGGCAGCCCATCGGTCCTTGCGGGCGTCA
>VBKA01000024.1 GCA_005879815.1 Chloroflexota bacterium | reverse complement strand
GACCGGTCGTTCGAGCACAGATCCTTCGCCGTCGAGGCGCTTCCGGTCGAGGGATCGCACTGTCGCCACTGCGACGAGGCCCCTCCCGAAGATGACGACCGAATCCGTCGCGTGACCCTGCGAACGGATGCGTTCCATCGCATCGATCCCGCAAAGGACCAGGCAGCCCAGATGGCGATGAGCGAGGTGGAGGCCAGCTCTGGCAGCTGGGAGATCCTGGTCGGCCCGCGGGAGCATCATGAGCGGCTGGCCGATGCGCGACCCCAGCTCGCAATCAACCTGCTGCGCGGGCTGCGGGATGTCATGCGCGAGATCGGGGACCAGCCCCTAGGCGAGGGCGAGCAGCGCTACGTCCAGGCCGTGCAGAGCTACGGCCGGCAGGCGGGCTCGCGGAGCCAGCACCTGAACATCGAGCTGTACGCGATCCCGCAGATTCCGCATTGGGTGGCCGAGGAGATCGGCGGTGGGGCGCGCCACATGATCAGCCGCCGGTCCTGCGTGTGGTGCGGTCTGGCCAGGGCGGAGGAGGAGGCAGGCGAACGGCTCGTCTTTGCGGACGAGGCGTTCGTCGTCTTCGCACCCGCGGCCGCGCGATCAGCGTTCGAGCTCATGATCGTCCCGCGCGAGCACGCCGCTGACTTCACCGCGCTCGATGACGAGGCAATCGCGGGGTGCCGGGCAACGCTGCAGCGCGCGCTGCGGACGCTGGCCGCGCTGGGAGACCCTCCCTACAACCTCTTCCTGCACACCGCCCCCGCGGGAGAGCGCGTCGACCAGACCTTCCACTGGCACTGGGAGCTGCATCCGCGGCTACGGGTGATCGCCGGGCTCGAACGCGCGACTGCCCTGGCGGTGAACCCTGCCGCGCCCGAGTACGCCGCGGAGGTGCTCCGCAGGCAGCTGCATCGGTCCCCTGGTTGAAACCACCCCGTGCGAGCCTGTAACAGATGAGCCGCCTCGCCCGTACCGGGTCCGAGTGGCAGCAACCCCCGGATCGGAGGACGACGTGCAGTCGATGGCCTGGCCGCGACCCCTGGCGGCGGAGCCCCTGGTGAGTGCGCCAGCCGTCGATGCCGCACGCGAAGCGCGCTTCGAGCGCCTCTTCGCCCAGTTTTCCGAGCCAATCCACAACTACGTGCTGCGCATGGTGGGCGACGCCGATCGCGCGGCAGATATCACGCAGGACACCTTCATCAAGGCCTACCGCAAGCTCGACACCCTGGCCGATGACGCGTCGACGCGATCGTGGATCTACCGCATCGCGACCAACACCGCGATCGACGAGATGCGACGCCGGCGCTTCCTGACACCGATGGGCGACGACGAGAGCCACCACCAGCGCCCCGACCCCCGCCCGGGACCGGAGGCCCAGGTGCTGGGTGCCTCGATCGACGTGCGCATCCAACGCGCCCTGGCCAGGCTCCGTCCGAACCATCGTCAATGCCTGGTCCTCTCCGACGTCGAGGACATGAGCGCCACGCAGATCGGCGACGTGATGGGCATGAGCTACGGCGCGGTGCGGACGCTCCTGTGTCGGGCCCGTGGCGAGATGCGACGGGAGCTGCAGCGGGAAGGAATCGGCACGTGAGGCCCTTCGACAGCCACCCCGACGAGCTGATCTCGGCCTCGCTCACCGGGGAACTGACCGATGTCGAGCGCCGCGAGCTCGAGGCCCATCTCTCGACCTGCCAGGTCTGCCGCGAGACGCTGGAGGCCTTCACCCAGCAGCGCCAGCTGCTGGGTGGCCTGCCGGTGAGTGCAGCTCCCAGGGACCTAGGTCCACGCGTGCGGACGGGCATCGCATCCGGGCGCTTTGGCGCTCCCTGGTGGCGCCGCCCGGGCGGGCTCCTCGCCGGCGTCGCCTCGCTCGCAACGGTTGCCGCAGCGGGACTGCTGGCCGTCTTCTTCCTCAACGGCGGCTTCAAGGGTCCACAGGTTGGGGCTTCGATCCCGCCGTCGGGCAGCGCGGTTGCCTCCACTTCACCCACGCCCCCGTCCTCGGGCAGCGCGGCGCCTTCGGCCACGCCCGCACCGCTTCCGCTCGGCATGAAGCGGGGGGATTTGATCTACGTGAGCCTCACCGGACCAAAGGAGAAGCGGAAGCTCGAGGTCATCCGGGACGCGAGCGGAGATTCGGTCAGCGTCATCAACCCGGCGCAGTTCGGCTGGGGCCAGCCACAGCGTGCGTCCCTCTCCCCGGACGGCCGCGTGCTCGCGTTCGCAACGCTTCTGGACGCCAAAGGCACGTGGGTCTTCTTCGCGACCGATCTCTCAACCGGCAAGACCGTCCAGCTCGGAGAGAGCTTCCCCCAGGCCTTTGGGCGTCGGTTGCTCTGGTCGCCAGAAGGCCGCTACCTGGCCTTCACCGTCGAGGCGGTGCCGCAAGGGGGAACCAGCGACGTGTGGATCTTCGATCGCTCGACCGGGGGTACCAAGCAGGTGACCAAGGCGGGCAACGCCTACGCCGCCAGCTGGGCTCCGGTGGCGGATGGAGCGGAGACGCTGTGGATCAGCCTCGGTGCGGCCGACCCGACCAGCGTCGCCACGCAGTTCCCGGCGAATGGTGGGTTGGCCTTCGATGACCTGCTCGCGAAGCCCGTGGCCAAGGCGGATGGCGTGTTCATGCCGCTCCTCTCGCCCGATGGTCAGAAAGCGATCTTCTGGCGCGGGACCATGGCGCTCCCCCGCGACAGGCAAACCGGGTGGATCTTCAGTACCGGCGGGCTCCCACAGCTGACGAGCAGCGGATCGGGTGGCATCCCGAGCTGGACGTCCGGCGCCCCCCTCTTCGGCGACCTGCAGCCCGATCAGGGTGGCCAGGCATTCGCCTCGGGTGATGTCACCTGGGCGGATGACTCGGACAGCTACACGTTCTGGGGCGGGCTGTGGAACGGGACACCCGAAGGGGCGAACTACCCCGACCAGAATGCCGTCTACGCGGGGCATGCCGGTCAGGGCCCGCTGACCAAGGCATCGGCCTTGGGTCTCGGGGGAATGACCACCCAGGAGGGCGACAACCTCGGCGTCGTGGACGTCGGGCTCAGCCCGGACGGGAAGCGGGCTGCCGTCACCCTTGTCTATCCGTCGCCGGAGTTCGGGGCTGCCGCCTTCCTGCGTACGACACCCACGAACGCCGGGGGGAAGCCGACGGAGGTGGGGGGCACCGGCATCACGCCACCTCCATGGCTCGGACCCGGCGTGTACGTCCCCGATCCTGCCGCCCCGTGACCGATTGAGGGAACGTCCCGCTATACTCGGCGGCGACCTTTACCGCGGTCCGGCGAGGCCGCCAAGGAGCGCCATGAACCGATTCTCAACGCCGTGTTGCCACGCCATCGGTCCGGATAGATCGATGGCGTCGTCGTATCCGTGAGCGCGCGCCAGATCATGCGCGCGGACGAGCTGCGCCGTGCGTTGGTGCGCATCGCGCACGAGATCGTCGAGCGCAACGGCGGGACCGATGGCCTGGTGATGGTTGGAGTCCACAGCCGTGGCGTGCCGCTGGCGCAGCGCCTGGCGGCCCTGATCCACGAGCACGAGGGGGTCGAGGTGCCGGTCGGCAGCCTGGACATCACGTACTACCGCGACGACCTCACCAAGATTGCCCACGCGCCCATCGTCAAGCGCACGGAGGCCATGCCGGAGCTGACCGACAAGACGGTGGTGCTCGTCGACGATGTGCTGTTCACCGGCCGCACGGTGCGCGCAGCGCTCGACGCCATCACCGACCATGGCCGGCCGACTGCGGTACGCCTGGCGGTGATCGTGGACCGGGGACACCGGGAGCTCCCCATCCGCCCGGACCACGTCGGCAAGAACCTGCCCACCAGCCTTGACGAGAACGTGCAGGTGCGCCTGTCGGAGACCGATGGAGTGGACGAGGTCCTGATCGCGCGGAGTTCGGCCCGATGACTGCGGTGGCTGCTGGCCCCAGAACCTGGAAGCGGCGACATCTGCTCGACGTCGACCAGCTCACGCGCCCGGAGCTGGAGGCCATCCTCGACGAGGCGGCTGAGTTGCGGAAGCAGCGAGCCAATGCTGAGCTGGATGAAGCCGCGCGCCGACTGCGCGGACACACGGTGGGCCTTGCCTTCTACGAGCCTTCGACGCGGACGCGTGTCAGCTTCGAGCTCGCGGCTCGAGAGCTGGGCGCGACGGTGGTTCACCTGTCGGTTGCGGGGAGCAGCGTGGTCAAAGGAGAGTCGCTGATCGACAGCATGCTGACGCTGGAGCGTGCAGGGGTGCACACGGTCGTCCTCCGCCATGCCGCGGCTGGTGCGCCGTACCTGGTGGCTCGGGCGACGGGATTGCGGGTCCTCAATGCGGGCGACGGTGCCCACGCCCACCCGACCCAGGCGCTGCTCGACGCGCTGACCCTGCGCGAGGCGCTCGGCGGCTCGCTGGAGGGTCGGACCATCGCGATCGTCGGGGACGTGGCCCACTCGCGCGTCGCGCGCTCGAACCTCCACGCGCTGACGCGATTGGGTGCGCGGGTTGTGCTCGGCGGACCCCCTTCCTGGGTCGTCGGCTTTCACGCCTGGCCGGGTGTGCGCGTGGCGGCCGGCCTGCAAGATGCCCTCCATGACGCCGAGGCAGTCATGACGTTGCGGGTCCAGCTCGAGCGGATCGGCGGCGACGGAGTCGGCTCCTTGCGCGAGTACACGCGCCGCTGGGGCCTTGACGAGGAGCGCATGAGCTGGGCACGACCGGGAGCGCCGATACTGCATCCAGGTCCCACCAATGAGGGTATCGAGCTCACGGCCGAGCTGGCGGCCGGCGAGCGGAGCCTGATCGGCCGTCAGGTCAGCAATGGGGTGGCGGTGCGCATGGCTGTCCTCCCCCATCTGGCCGCTGAGGTCGACCGATGACCAGCCGCTTCGGCGCGCTGACCGATGCGCCGGCGAGCTTCCTGCTTGCCGGTGTCCGGGCGGTGGATCCCGCAGCGGGGAGCGATACGGTTCGCGACCTGGCGGTCGTCGACGGACGGATCGTGAACGGAGCTGGTGTGCCGGAGGGGATACCCCGCCTCGACGGCCACGGTTTGGTCGTCGCCCCGGGCTTCTGTGACTTGCACGCGCATCTCCGCGAGCCAGGCATGGAGGGAGCCGAAACCATCGCGAGCGGGAGCCGCGCCGCTGCCCACGGCGGATTCACGACGGTGTGCGCGATGCCGAACACGGATCCGCCGCTCGACGAGGCGGCTCGCGTCGCCTGGATCGTCTCGCTGGCGCGCGATGCCTCGGCCCGGGTACGGGTCGTGGCCGCGGTGACGCATGGACGCGTCGGCGAGGCGCTCACCGACGTCGGGGAGCTGACAGCCAACGGCGCGGTCGCCTTTTCAGATGATGGCGCGGCCATCCCCACTGCCCGCCTGGCACGCTCGGCGCTCCTGGGAATCGGCCCGCTTGGCGTTCCGCTGATCGAGCATGCAGAGGATCCGACCCTCGCGAGCGGGACGTTGATGCGCTCCGGGCCGGTGGCAACCCGCCTGGGCCTGGCCGGTTGGCCGCCGAGCGCGGAGCTGGTCATCGTCGAGCGCGACATCGCCCTGGCGGAAGAGACGGGAGGCCGTCTGCACCTCACCCACCTGTCGACGGCGGCAGCCCTCGACGCCGTGCGACGGGCCAAGGATCGCGGCGTGCGCGTCACCTGCGACGTCACCCCGCACCACCTGGCCATGAGCGATGCGTGGGTCGCTGGCGATCGGGCCTTCAGCTGGGAGGCCCAGAGCGACGTGGCGAGCGACCCGTTCGGGCAGCCAGTCGACGCGCAGGTCGCCTTCGATGGCGCATGCCGCGTGAATCCACCACTCCCCGCCCGCGAGGACGCGCTGGCGGTGCTGCGGGGCCTCGCGGACGGCAGCATCGACGCCATCGCGACCGACCATGCACCGCATCCGCCGGAGCGCACGCTGGTGGAGTTCGCCGAGGCCGCGCCGGGCATGATCGGGCTGGAGACGGCCCTCTCCATCGGCCTGGCTGCCGTCGACGCCGGCTGCCTGTCGCTCGCCGCGCTGCTGACAGCGCTCTCGACTGGGCCCGCGGCGCTCATTGGCGAGGAACGCGGCCTAGGCCCGGGGACCAGCGCGGACATGGTCGTGTTCGACCCGAGTGGGCGGTGGCGGGTGGACCGAGACACGCTGGCATCGCGATCTGCCAATACCCCGCTGCTTGGCAGGGGGCTGCCAGGAGTCGTGCGCCTGACCGTGGCCGATGGCCGCGTGATGTTCGACGAAGGCTTGGGACTGCTGGTCTAGGCTAGGGCCAAGATGCTCGTGCAAGGTCGGCCGCAGGGCCGCCATCGCCTGCCTGGAATCGCGAGGTGAGCCCCGGGGAGCGGCTCGCCTATTTCGACTGCGCCACCGGAGCCAGCGCGGAGATGCTGCTCGGCTCGCTGGTATCGGCCGGGCTGCTCGAGGCAGACCTTCGCGACCTGCTCGCGCCCCTACAGCGAGCGGGCGCCGCCTTCGACCTTCGGGTGCGGGAGGTGGCCAAAGGCCCGGTCCAGGCCCTCGAGCTGCGCATCGTGGACCAGGTGCCGAACGTGAAAGCGCGGTTGAGGGACATGCTCACCCTCCTGAGCGACGCGCAGCTTGGCCCCGGGGTGCTGCATGACGCCACCGCGATCCTCCGCCTCCTGGCCGGCGAGGAGGCTGCGCACGCAGGAGAGCGTGCCGACGACTTCGTCTTCACTGGCACCACGGGCATCGATAGCGTC
>VBKA01000023.1 GCA_005879815.1 Chloroflexota bacterium | reverse complement strand
CCGCCGCAAGATCCTCTTCACCCTCGGGATCCTGCTCATCTTCCGGATCCTCACCAACGTCCCGGTTCCCAACGTCAACCAGGACCAGCTGCGGAACCTGTTCAACTCCAACCAGCTGCTGGGCCTGCTCGACCTCTTCTCGGGAGGCGGCCTGGCGACCGCGTCGATCGTTGGGATGGGGGTAAACCCCTACATCAACGCCAGCATCATCATGCAGCTGATGCAGGGGGTGATCCCCAGCCTGATGGAGCTGTCGCGCGAGGGCGAATACGGGCGCAACAAGCTCAACCAGTACACCCGCCTGCTGACGGTGCCGATGGCCTTCGCCCAGGGCTATGGCTTCACGGTCCTGCTCCAGAACGCCGGAGTCCTGCCCGCCTCGAGCTTCTTCAGCTTCCAGACCCTCAGCCTGCTCCTCTCGTTCACCGCCGGCACGATCCTGCTGATGTGGCTCGGCGAGCTGATCAGCGAGCGCGGTCTGGGGAACGGGATCAGCTTCATCATCTTCGCTGGCATCGTCGGGCGCATCCCGCACCAGGCGGCGCCCATCATCACCGGTCCGGATGGCATCCTGCGGATCATCCCGTTCGTGATCATCGCCATCGTGGTGATCGCCGGCGTGGTGTGGGTCAACGAGGGACAGCGTCGGATCCCGGTGCAGTACGCCAGCCGGGTACGCGGGCGGCGCATGTACCAGGGTCAGACCCAGTACCTGCCGCTGAAGGTGACGATGGCGGGCGTGATTCCCATCATCTTCGCCATCAGCATCCTGCTCTTCCCGGCGCAGATCGCGACCTACTTCGCAACGAGCACCGTCGAGTGGGTCAAGACCGTCGCCACCTGGGTCAGCACGAACCTGTCCCAGAGCAACACCATCGTGTACGGCAGCCTTTACTTCATCCTGGTCGTCTTCTTCACGTACTTCTACACGGCCTTTCAGTTCAAACCTGATCAAACGGCGGACTACCTGCGCAAGAACGGCGGGTTCATCCCGGGCATCCGGCCGGGCAGACCCACCGAGGAGTTCCTCTTACGCGTGACCAACCGGATCACGCTGGGAGGCGCGCTCTTCCTGGGGGCACTCGCCGTGCTCCCGCTGCTGGTGGCCGCGGCGATCCCTGGCACGGAGAATCTGCGGCTCGGCGGCACCAGCATGCTCATCGTGGTGAGCGTGGTGGTCGAGACGATGAAACAGCTCGAAGCCCAGATGCTGATGCGCCACTACGAGGGGTTCATCCGGTGACTCAAGGCGCCTCGACCGGCGCGCGGCGCATCTACCTGTTGGTTGGTGCCGTCGGCGCGGGGAAGGGGACCCAGGCGGAGATCCTCCGCGAGCGGCTGGGGCTGCCGCACCTGGCAAGCGGGGACCTCTTTCGCACGGCGACCCGCGAGGGGACGCCGCTCGGCGAGAAGGCCAAGCTCTACATGGAGCGCGGCGAACTCGTGCCCGACGACGTGACGATCGCGATGTTCATGGACGAGCTCGCGAAACCGGAAGCGGCGCGCGGCGCGATCCTCGACGGCTTCCCGCGCACCGTCGCCCAGGCCCGCGCGCTCGACACCACGCTGGCAGGCCAGGGCGAGGCGATCAGCCGCGTGATCTACATCGAGGTGCCGTCGGAGGAGCTCGTGGACCGTGTCTCCGGCCGCTGGGTGTGCCCCACGGACGGCACGCCATACCACGCCGTCACCGATCCGCCGCGCGTGCCGGGGATCTGCGACAAGGACGGCACGCCGCTCATCCAGCGCGAGGACGACAAGCCGGAGGTGGTCCGCGCGCGCCTCGCCCAGCAGGTGCCGCCCATGCTCGAGGTGATCGCGCATTACGAGCGCGCCGGCAGGGTGGCTCGCATCGACGGGCGAGGGACGATCGACGAGGTGACCGCGCGGATTCTCGACGCGCTGGGCATGGGCCAGAGGGTCGGCTGATGGGAATGCCGGCGCGTCCCCGCGAGGTCACCATCAAGCGTCCCGACGAGATCGGCCGCATGCGCCACGCTGGGCTGATCCTGGTGGAGGTCCTCGATGCGCTACACCGGGAGCTCCGGCCGGGAATCACCACCGCCGACCTCGACGCGGTCGCCGAGCAGATGATCCGCGCCGCGGGAGCGGTCCCCTCGTTCAAGGGCTACCGCGGGTTCCCGCGCTCGATCTGTGCCTCGATCAACGACGAGGTCGTGCATGGCATCCCGTCCCCGCGGCGCAGGCTCTACGAGGGCGACGTGGTGGGGCTGGACGTCGGCTGCATCTGGCAGGGCTGGCACGCCGACGCCGCGCGGACCTGGTCCATCGGTCCTGCATCACCCAGGATCCAGGAGCTGATCGACGCGACGCGGCGGGGGATGGAGGCCGGGATCGCCGCCGTGCTCCCCGGCAACCGGCTGGGCGATGTGGGTGCGGCCATTGAAGCGGTCGCCCACGAGCACGGGTATGGGGTGGTGCGCCCGTTCGTCGGCCACGGGATCGGGACCGAGATGCACGAGGAACCGTCGGTACCCAACTTCGGGAAGCCGGGGACCGGGATGCGCATCGAGACGGGCATGTGTTTCGCCATCGAGCCGATGTTCACGCTCGGACGCGACGACGTGCAGCTCCTGGACGACGGCTGGACGGTGGTCACTGCCGATGGCAGCCTGGCCGCCCATTTCGAAAACACGGTTGCCGTGACCAATGGCACCGCCGAGGTGCTCACGCAGGCGTAGGCGTCGGCACGCATCAGCTAACGTCACGACCGAGGAACGGGCAGTTCTCGGTCGTAAGGCTCTCGTCCTGAGCAGTGCGGCTTGCCAGGCGTAGGGTCAAGTCGGCGTTCAAACTCGGTTCGCCTGTGTCTCAGGGAATTCTCAGAAACGGCGACCACCATCGGTCCATTCCGTCCCCGGGTTCGCCAGCCCCGAATCCGCCTCTCGAGAAAGAGGACTCCATCGTGAGCATTCGAGACCTGAGAACCTTCGAGGGCCGGCCGCTCGCCAAACAGGACGAGCCGATCTTCGACCAGGGCCTGGCCTTCGACCTCGAGACGGTGATGGCCAGGCGTCAGCTGCTCAAGCTCCTGGGGGTTGCCACCACGAGTGCCAGCCTGCTCGCGCTTGCCGCGTGCCTGCCCACCGGCAACGCCGCGAGCTCGGGAACCGCGAGCACGTCGGGCGCATCGGGCTCGGCGGCAACGGCGGACTGCACGACCATCCCGGAGGAGACCGCCGGGCCCTATCCGGGAGACGGCTCGAACGGGCCGGACGTGCTGAACCAGAGCGGCGTGGTTCGCAAGGACATTCGCTCGAGCTTCGGTGCTGCGTCCGGGGTTGCGGGCGGCATCCCGCTGCTCATCAACCTGACCGTCCAGGACCAGGGAAAGAGCTGTGCCCCGCTCGCGGATGCCGCCGTCTACGCGTGGCATTGCGACCGCGAGGGCCGATATTCTCTCTACAGCCAGGGCGTGACGGGCGAAAACTATCTGCGCGGGGTGCAGGCCATTCCAGAGCATCTTCCCGGCCTGTTATGCCGGCCGATGGCCGCACATCCACTTCGAGGTCTACCCGAGCCTTGACAAGTCGGCGGCCGCCTCGGGGCGACTAGCGACCTCTCAGATCACGCTGCCCAAGGCCATCTGCGACCAGGTCTACGCGACCGATGGCTACAGCCAGAGCGTCCAGAACCTGAGCCAGGTCAGCCTGCAGCGAGACAACGTGTTCGGTGACGATGGCGGCGCACACCAGCTGGGCACGATCACCGGGAGCATCGACGCCGGACTGGTGGTTACCCTGGCCGTCCCCGTCAAGACTTGAGGGGCTGCCGGTCCCGCCGCGCGCTACGCTACGGCCGATGGAAGGGTCGGAGGGTACGTTCTCCCGCGATGAGGCGGCCAGGCGGGCGGACGTCGAGCCGCAGTTCCTCGATGAGCTGATCCAGCTGGGCATCATCAACACCGACGATGCCGAGATTTCGCCAGGAAACGTCCGTCGTATCGGGCTCGTCAAGTCCCTCCAGGGTGCCGGCATCCCCATGGATCGCCTCGCGGAGGCCATGCACAGCGGCGCCGTGAGCCTCGACTTCGTGGAGACATCGGCCTACCAGCACTTCTCGGCACTCGGCGGCGAGACGTTTGCGGAGGCCAGCGCGCGGACGGAGATCCCGCTCCCATTGCTCAGCGTGTTGCGCGAGGCGATAGGACGAGCGCAGCCCGAACCGAATGACCGGCTTCGCGATGATGAGCAGCTGGTCCTGCCGTTCATCGCCACGCAGCTGAAGAATGGGTTCAGGCCAAAGGCCATTGAGCGGTTGCTACGGGCCCAGGGAGACAGCCTGCGCCGCATAGCGGGCGCGGAATCGGAATGGTGGGCGTCGGAGGTGATCCGGCCCGCGATCGAGGCCGGCAAGAATCCGGAGGAGATCGCGGCGACCGAGTTCGCGGACGAGCTGACGGGATTGGCGGAGAAGTCGATCCTCGCGATGTACCACGCCCACCAGCAGCACGCGTGGACGCAGAACATCATCGAGGGATTCGAGGCGATGCTGGCTCGCGCCGGCCTGTACAGCCGGCTCGATCGGCCACCGGCAATGTGCTTCCTGGACATCACCGGCTACACCCGGATCACGCAGGAGCGCGGCGACGTCGCCGCGGCAGACGTGGCCGAGCAGCTGGGGAGGCTCGTGCAACGGACATCGGTCCAGCATGGCGGTCGTCCGGTCAAGTGGCTGGGCGACGGCGTGATGCTCTATTTCCGCGATCCAGGGCCAGGCGTGGTGGCGGCGCTGGACATGATCGACGGCGTGACCGATGCCGGCCTTCCGCCGGCCCATGTCGGCCTGCACGCCGGACCGGTCCTCTTCCAGGAGGGAGACTACTTCGGGCAGACCGTAAACCTCGCCTCGCGGATCGCGGAGTACGCGAGACCGGGCGAGGTGCTCGTGACGCAGGCCGTCGTCGATGCCTCGGCGAATAGCGGCGCGTCCTTCACGGAGATCGGTCCGGTGGAGCTCAAGGGCGTGGCAGGGACGATCCACCTCCACTCCGCGCGTCGGGCGCCAGCAACGGCCTAGCCCGTGGCGAAGCTCATCTATTTCGCAATCACGTCGCTGGACGGCTACGTGGCGGACCAGGATGGCAACTTCGACTGGGCTGAGCCCGATGAGGAGGTGCACACCTTCGTCAACGAGCTGCAGCGGCCCCTGGGCACCTACCTCTACGGGCGGCGCATGTACGAGGTGCTGGTGGCCTGGGAGACGATGCGCACCGACGACCAGCCGGCCTTCATCCAGGACTTCGCCCAGATCTGGCGCACGGCCGACAAGGTCGTGTACTCCGACAGCCTCACCGCGCCATCCAGCGCCAGGACGCGGATCGAGCGCCAGTTCGACCCTGACGCCGTGCGCGAGATGAAAGCCCAGGCCGAACGGGACCTGTCGATCGGCGGTCCCACCCTCGCCAGCCACGCGATGAAGGCAGGGCTGGTCGACGAGCTGCACCTCTTCCTGACGCCGATCGTGGTGGGAGGCGGCAATCCGTCCCTCCCTGACGACGTGCGTCAGCCGCTGGAGCTCCTGGACCAGCGCCGTTTCGGCAACGGCGTGGTGTTCCTCCGCTACCGAACTGCGGGGTGACCCCCGGACCCAATCAGTGACGCTGCTCATGACAAGGCCCCGCGAGAAAGGGCTCTTGAGCCGCGGCTGCCGGGTCAGGCCTCCATGCGGAGCTCTTCGAGATCGAGCTCGCGTTCGATGGTGCGGAGGGTCGAGTCGTTGATCTCGCCCGCCTCGCGGAGCTCGATCATCGCCGCCCGCTGCGCATTGATCACCCCCAGCTGAATCTGCTCGTGCTCCAGCCGCTCCTGGCGCCGCTCCGCAGTCTCGCCCGGATCCTCCGTGGCGAGGTGCTCGGTACGGTCCCGAAGGCTTGACTCCAACCGGTCCAACAGCGGTTGATGACCGGGCCACCGTGGGCGCGCGCCCCTGATCGCGTCAAGCCCGACCTGGTACATCGTCGCCCTCGCGAACTCGGCCTCGCCGCTGGCACCCTCCTCCTCGATGCCATCCCAGGCGGTCCACCTGGCCACCATCGGTAACGTCAGACCCTGGCCGACCAGGGTCACGAGGATGACCGCGAACGTGAGCAGCAGGATCAGGTCATGCTCCGGGAAGCTGACCGGCAGCGCCAGCGCGGCAGCCAGCGAGACGGCCCCGCGCAGCCCTGTCCAACCGGCGAGGAACGTCAGCCGCCAGGCGAGCCGCGGGTCGCGTCTGGCAATCCGCCGGCGTGGCGACCCTGGCAGCAGGCCTGACGCGTAGACCCACAGGAGGCGCGCGCCGAGGGCCACGCCGCAGACCAGGGCGGCGACACCAAAGACCTGCAGCGGCGGCCGGTTCGCGACGCCGGCGAGGATGTCCGGCAGCTTCAGTCCGATCAGGACGAAGGCGATCCCGTTGAGGACGAAGCCGACCATCTTCCAGGTGACGAACCACATGGTCCGGCTGCTGGGCGACAGGACGGTTCCCAGCCGGCGGCCGATGATGAAGCCGGCCGTCACCACCGCCAGCACGCCCGACATCCCCGCCCGGTCGGCGGGCAGGTAGGCCGCAAAGGGGATCAGCAGCGAGATGATGACCTCCACGGGTGGATCGTCCACATGCCGCAGGATCTCCACCGAGGCGCGGCCAACCAGGTAGCCCACCGCGATCCCGCCGATCGCGGTGATCGCGAACCCGGTGAGAGCACTGGCCAGGACGAAGCTCCCGCTGATCGTGGCGATCACCGCGCTGCGGTAGGCGATCAGGGCGGTGGCGTCGTTGAAGAGCGCCTCGCCCTCGATGATGGTGATGATCAGGCGCGGCACGCCGACTCGGCGGAAGACGGAGGTGGCCGCCAGGGCATCGGTCGGCGCGACGATCGCGCCGAGCGTCAACGCGGCCGGCCAGCCCAACGTTGGCACCATCGCGTGCGCCACGGCGCCCACGGCAAGCATGGTGAAGACCACCAGGCCGATGGACAGGCGAACGACCGGCGCCAGGTTCCTGCGGAGATCGCGCAGCGGCGTATCGAAGGCCGCGGCGAAGAGGAGCGGCGGCAGGAAGACGAGCAGAACCAGGTCCGGGTTGAGGGTGATGTGGGGGAGGCCCGGGACGAATCCCAGCGCGAGCCCGCCCAGGACGAAGAGACTCGGGTACGGCACGCCGATGCGCCGCGCGACCTCGAACAGGATCGCGATGACGACGAGCTCGACTAGCAGCGCGCTCAGCAGATCCATGTGCGGCGATTATCGCGGCGCGTCCACCCCACCACCTCCGGCCGCTTGCGACGCTCATCACATGAGCCTTGTGACCGATGGATGCCGTGTGCTAGGTCGCCTTGTTCGTCGGCAGTAACCCGGCGACCAAGGAAGGGCGGTTCATCGGTCGTTGGGCTCGCCAGGTGAGCACGCGGTGGCCGACGGATTCCGCGGGTAGAATGCCCGCCAGCCCGCACCGAACCACCCGAGGGGGAACCATCTCCCGGCTCCCACGCTGCCCGAGCGTTCCGACCCTGATCTCCATCGCCGTCCTGAGCTTGGCGCTGATGGGCTGCGCGACGGCCGGTGGAATCGCGACGCCGACGCAGAGGTCCAGTCCTCCTCAGGGGCCGCCCTCGGCATCCGCCATTCCGGCGATCGCGAGTCCGGCGACCGCGAGCGCGTCGGCCCAAGTCCACTCCGCCGCGTATCCCACGCCGGGCCACCTGGTGCCTGCCCGCTTCGTGCGGATCGTGGACGGCGACACGATCAAGGTCGAGTGGAAGGGCGCGGTGGTATCGGTCCGGTATATCGGCATGGACACCCCCGAGACAGTCAAGCCGGGAACTCCGGTGGCCTGGATGGGGCCGGAGGCATCGGCCGCCAACCAGAAGCTCCTGGATCGGAGCGGGGGAACCGTCTACCTGGAGAAGGACGTGTCGGAGACCGACCGCTATGGGCGCCTGCTCCGCTACGTCTGGATCAAGGCCGATGGCGCATGGCTCATGGTCAACCTCGAGCTCCTTCGGCTGGGCGTGGCGCAGGTGGCGACCTTCCCGCCGGACGTCAAGTACATCGACCCGTGGTTCCTGGACGCGCAGGCGGCAGCGCGCGCGACCGCCATCGGTCTATGGGGCGCAACACCCAGGCCGGCTGCCAGCCCGGGGACCGTCGCCGTCGCCGTGTGCGGCGGCAACAAGGACGCGCCCGGCGACGACAACCTGAACCTCAACGGTGAGTACGTGGTGATCTGCAATCGCGGGAATGCGGCCGCGGCCCTGGGCGGATGGAGCTTGACGGATGACGGCGCCCGACACACCTACCACTTCGGCGCGTTCACGCTCCGTGCCGCAGGCTCCGTCACGCTCTATTCCGGCGCCGGGAAGAACTCCGCGACCGCGCTCTACTGGAACAACGATGGCGCCATCTGGAACAACGATGGCGACTGCGCCCACCTCTACTCGGCGCAGGGAGCGCTCGTCAGCAGCCGCTGTCTCTAGTCGCCCGTCTCAATCGCGGCCAGCTCACCGGACGAGCCTTACGACCCAGGAAGCGGTCGTCCTCGGTCGCCAGGTTAGCCAGGTCTAACCAATGGACCGATGAAGGGTTTCTCCTCGGTCACAGGGCTCAGCAGCCGAGCGCCGTTTCTGAGCGCCGGCCGCAGTTGGGGAGCGGCCTTAATCCTCACTTCACGCTGGTGAGGGAGAGGACCTCTTTCCCGCCACGCGCGACCCCGTAGATGAAACCGATGCCCTGCGCGTAGTACTTGTAATCGAGCCCGGCCTCGATGCAGGAGAACTCCTTCGTCCTGAGCACCTGGTCGAAGGTGCCATACGGCACGGTGATGGTCTCGTTGAGGCTGGCCACGCTCGCCATGTCCTCTGCGACCGCAGCCGCGAACTCCTGCCGATAGGTGTCGCCGATGGCCGGAGCGGCCTCCATCACGATGCCGGGCTTCGCCCCGTCAACGCCCGCTTCCCATGACCCGAAGGTGCTGATGACGTTGCCCTGCTGGTCGTATTCCTTGGTGTCCTCGCCGAAGTACCACACGTTCCCCGCGTCGTCCTGCGCAAACCAGTCCAGGGTGTCCTCGGCCAGGAAGCCTGCGACGGTCACGATGTCTCGGACCACGACGGTCGTCACCCCGATGATCGATTTCGTGCTCTTGGTGACGGCCACGACGTCGTGCTGCGCCTCGCCGTCTTTGCTGCCGTCATAGACGTAGGTGGTGCCCGGACGGAGCGGGTTGTACGGGTTGTTGATCGGGTTGGGCTTGCCGTGGGCATTCGTGAAGTCCGCGGGCGTGATCGCCGGGTTATATGGATCGCCGCAGGCTGATTTGACTCCAGCGGCCGCTGGCGATCCGGCGAGCATCCCAATGCTCAGCGCGGCGGTGACGAGCGCCAGCGCGGCGCGATGGGTTCGAGGCATGGCAGACACCCTCCTGTCGGTTCATCGAGGCACCCGCCAGGCGTGCAACATCGAAGCCAACCGATGCCTGTAGCCTTGGCTGATGCGCAGGCTGATCGTCTCGGAGTTCATGACGCTGGATGGCGTCATGGAGGCGCCGGGCTTCGAGGAGCATCGGACCGGACGCAACGCCTGGGCGTTACGCATGCAGGACGAGAAGACGCAGCGCTTCAAGGAAGAGGAGCTGTACGCCGCCGGCGCCATCCTGCTGGGGCGCACCACCTACCAGATCTTCGCCCTCTTCTGGCCGGAGGCTGGCGACAACGACTTCACCCGAACGATGAACGCGGTCCCCAAGTACGTCGTCTCGAAGACGCTCAACGACGCCGATTGGTCCAACACCACCATCCTGCGAGGTGAGGTCCGCGCGGAGGTGACGAAGCTCAAAGAGCAGCCCGGGGGCGACATCCTCGTCTACGGAAGTGCGGACCTGGTCGCGGGTCTCATCGAGCACGACCTGGTCGACGAGTATCGGTTCCTGGTCTTTCCGGTCATCCTGGGAAGCGGCAAGCGTCTCTTCCGCGACGACTCTGACCTCAAGCCGATGCACCTGGTGGGCACCCGCAGCTTCTCCTCCGGCGCGGTACTCCTGACCTACGAACCCGGCGAAGAGCTCCCCTCCAGCCCGTACGTCGACGAGTTCCGCTGGACGCAGGAGCAGATCCGCTCGCTTCACGCCGCCCAGGACACCGACCGCGTGTTGGCCACCATCCTGTTCACCGACATCGTGGGCTCCACCGAACGCGCGGCCGCACTCGGCGATCGCGCGTGGCGCCAGCTGTTGGACCATCACGACCATGTGGCGCGGGCGGAGGTGGGCCGATGGCACGGCGACTTCGTCAAAACCACTGGCGATGGCATTCTGGCCACGTTCGACGCGCCGACGCGCGCGTTGCGCTGCGCGTTCGGGCTGCGCGAGGCGCTCGTTGGCCTCGGCCTCGAGATTCGGGCAGCCATCCATACCGGCGAGATCGAGATGCGCGACGGCGACATCGGGGGCATCGGCATCCACATCG
>VBKA01000022.1:16574-20691 GCA_005879815.1 Chloroflexota bacterium | reverse complement strand
CCCGCGTGCCCGAATGTGCCGCAGTTCAGGCCACGCTCAGCGACCACGCGATTGATGACGTCCAACAGCTCGACGAGCTTCGAGCGCGGGGCGCCGACGTCCTCCATTCGCGTGGCGCCAAGCTTCTCGATCGCCCGCAGGGCGAGACGCCGTGCCTGGCGCAGGCCATCGGCCTCCATGGCGTTGGTGGCCCGCACCTGCTCGACCGCGCCTGCCGCCCCCGCAGCCGCCGAAGCGGCATCCAGCTCGGCCTCTGCTGCCGCGCCGGGCAGGTCCGATTCGATCAGCAGCAGGGCAGCGGCATCGGGCAAGTCGAGGTGGAAGGCGTCGTTGACGGCGCGGATCGTCACGCGGTCCATCAGCTCCAGCGTGCAGGGGACCAGGCCTGCCGCCGTGATGCGCTCCACTGCGTCGCCGGCCTCATCGGTCTCGGCAAAGAAGGCAAGCAGCGTGGCTTTGGGTGGGGGAGCGGGACGCAGCCGAAGGGTCGCTTCCGTGACCAGCCCCAAGGTGCCTTGCGAGCCCACGAACAGGTGGGTGAGGGCGTAGCCGGCCACGTCCTTGACGTTCCGGCCTCCGGTCCGGATCACCGAGCCGTCAGCCAGCACGACCTCCAGGCCCAGCACCGAGTCGCGTGTGACACCGTACTTGACACAACATAGGCCGCCCGCATTGGTGCCGATGTTGCCGCCGATGCTGCAGATCTCGAAGCTCGCCGGGTCGGGTGGATAGAAGAGGCCCTCCTTGGCGACAGCCGCCTTGAGGTCCGCGTTGATGACGCCCGGCTGCACGATGGCGACGAGGTTGGCGCGGTCGATCTCAAGGATCCGATTCATGCGCGTGAAGGCGACGGTGATGGCGCCCTCGATGCCGCCCGACGCGCCCGAGAGCCCTGTCCCGGCGCCCCTGGGGACGATGGGAATGCGGTGTTCGGCGGCGAGATGGACGATCGCCGAGACCTGGTCGGTGGTCTCGGGGAGCGCCACCGCCATGGGCAGCTGGCTCTTGAGGTAGCTCGCCTCATCGGACCGGTACGACTCGCGATCGATCTCGTCGGTCAGCAGCCGCAGGCCCGGCAGCTCCGCCCGGATGCGCTCCAGGATCTCGCTCAATGGTTTGCGTGCCATTCGCTGGCGAGCATCGCGTAGACCAGCTCGTCGACCCACTCGCCCTTGATGAACTGGCTCTCGCGAAGGTGCGCCTCGCGTCGCATGCCGAGCCGCTCCATGAGGGTGGCGGATGGCGCGTTGCGGGCATCGCACTGCGCCGCGATGCGGTGGAAGCGGAGCCGCTCAAAGCCCATGCGCAGCATCACGTTGGCAGCCTCCTGCCCGTAGCCCTTGCCCTGGAAATCTGGATGCAGGACGAAGCCGAGCTCGCCCTGCTGGTGCTCTCGGCTCGTGCGCCAGACGCTGAAGTCACCGATGAGCGTGTCGGTGCCCTTGAGCAGCGCGGCCAGGCGAAGCCCGTCGCCCCTGGGAGTGAGCGCGATCATCGTCTTGATGCGATCGAGCCACTCCCGGACGGCGTCGCGCGAGCGCGGTTCCCAGTCGAGGAAGCGGTTCACGTCCTCCCGGCCGTAGATCGCGTGCATTGCTTCGAGATCCTCGTCCTCGAACGGCCGCAGCATGAGCCGCTCGGTGAGCAGCGGGAAGCTTGGACGAGCCATGGTGAGAATCGTACGGGTCGCGCTAGCATCCGGTGGTGAGCGAGATCCAGGAGGTGCTGGCCGCGATCTCCGAGCTAGCGGCGCGCGAGGAGCCGATGGCCCTGGCCACGATCGTCGCCACGCGTGGCTCAACCTATCGGCGGGCGGGGGCGCGCTACCTCGTTCCCTCAAGGGGTGAACCGATCGGCAACCTGTCGGGCGGCTGCCTGGAGAGCGACGTCGCCCGGGTCGCGCGCGAGGTCATGGCGAGCGGCGAGCCACGTCTCCTGACCTTCGACATGACCGCCGACGGCGAGGAGATCTGGGGCTACGGGCTAGGCTGCAACGGGGCCATCGACGTGTTCGTGGAACCAGGTGCGATGGCCGTCGAGACGGCGTCCGCCTTCCGCGCGGCGATCGAGGAGAACCGGCCAGCGGCGCTGGTGACCGTCATCGAATCCGCCGCGTTGGAAGCCCGTCCCGGGAAGCGCCTGCTGCTGGAGCCGGACGGGTCCTTCCGGGGCACCATCTCACCGGGCTTCGACGCCATGGCTCGGCAGGCCGCACAGGA
Source organism: Chloroflexota bacterium (assembly GCA_005879815.1). Taxonomy (GTDB): domain Bacteria; phylum Chloroflexota; class Limnocylindria; order QHBO01; family QHBO01; genus CF-82. The sequence continues at coordinate 18,472 of VBKA01000022.1, read as the reverse complement.
GGCCCTTGCTGGCGGGCGCTCCCGCATCGTTGCACTGGGCGACGCCGCCCGGGCCTTTGTGGAGGTGGCTCGACCTCCTCTTCGCCTGGTGATCTGCGGCGCCGGTCACGACGTGATCCCCCTCGTCCGCCAGGCGTCGGCGATTGGCTGGCGGGTGGTGGTTGCCGATGTCCGACGCAACCTCCTCAACCACGAGCGCTTTCCGGAAGCGTCCGCGTTCGTGGACGCAAAGCCGTTGGAGACCGCCGACGCCATCGGTCCTGATGAACGCTCCGCGGTGCTCTTGATGAGCCACAACTACCTGCGCGATGGCGAGTACCTGCGCTCGTTCGCGCGTGCCGGCGTCGTGCGCCTCGCGTACCTGGGGCTGCTCGGTCCGCGCGAGCGCTCAGCAAGGCTGCTACGCGAGCTCGAAGCTGAAGGCTTCCTTCTGGCCGATGGCGATCGCGAGCGGCTGCACGCCCCCGCCGGCCTCGACCTGGGCGCAGAGGAGCCGGAGGAAGTGGCTGCTGCCCTCGTTGCGGAAATCCTGGCGGTCGAGCGCGGCCATTCCGGCCGGCCGCTGCGTGATACGACCGGACCGATCCACGGAGAGGAGCGCTAGCGCATCAGGCGGATCAGCTCGCCCGCGAGCCCGATGGCCTCGGTGGTCATCATGGTGGTGTTGCGGAAGATGAACCCGCCGAAGCCGGCCTCGAGATAGGGCTGCAGCGCCTCGGCCGCGTCGGCGGGCGCGGCCGCAGTGACCTGCGCTCTGCGCTCCGGCGGGAGATGCGACAGAGTTGCGTCCGCCTCGCCCTGATCGGCAACCAGGATCACCGGCGACATGATCGTCCGCAGGATGGTGCTCGGATCGCGACCCTCGGCTTCGCAGTGCCGATCCAGCACCTCGCTGTAGTGCTTGAGATCGTCCATCGAGCCCCACCAGTTCGACATGTCGCCGTAGCGGGCCACGAGCCGCAACGTGCGCTTCTCGCCGCTGCCCCCTATCAGGATGGACGGGCCACCGGGCTGGATGGGCCGCGGGAAGTTGAGGGCTTGCTGGATGCGGTAGTAGCGACCCTCGAAGCTGGGCCGCTCCTCGGTGAACATCAGCCTGCAGATCTGGAGCGCCTCGTCGAGGCGGCTCATGCGCTCCCCGATGGGCGGGAACTCGAAGCCATACCCGGCGTGCTCGACGTCGTTCCAGGCCGCGCCCAGCCCAAGGACCGCGCGACCCCTGGAGATCGTGTCGAGGGTCGTCACAGTCTTCGCCAGGAGCGCCGGGTTGCGATACGTGACGCCGCTCACCATGGTCCCCAGCTTGACGCGGCTCGTCCGTGCGGCCAGCGCGGAGAGGGTGGCGTAGGCCTCGAGCATCGGCTCCTCTTCCGAGCCGTGGACGGCGATCTGATAGAAGTGGTCCATGACTGTGACCAGGTCGAAGCCAGCGTCTTCTGCCGCGCAGGCCAGGGTTACGAGGCGCTCGAAACGGGTTTCGTCGGTGGCGTCCGGGAACGAGAAGCTCGGCATGTGGTAGCCGAAGAAGGGAGTCATGCCGTGAAGACTAGCGAGAGCGAAGGTCAGCCGCCGATGTAGCTCATCTCCACCTTGGGAAGGTCGAGCGTTTCGGCTGAGCGCAGCTCCGAATATCGGTCATCGCGCAGGTTCCAGACCCGCCTCAGACGAGCCTCGATCTCCCCATCGGACGCGTCGCTCCGCACGAGCGAGCGGAGGTCGTGGCCCGCCACGGCGAACAGGCAGGTGAAAAGCCTGCCATCTGCCGAGAGCCGAGCGCGAACGCAGTCACCGCAGAAGGGCTGCGTGACGGAGGCGATCAGCCCGATCTCTCCTCCGCCATCGGTGTAGCGGTAGCGCCTGGCCACTTCGCCGCGCTCCGTGGGCGCCATCGGCTCAAG
>VBKA01000022.1:4986-16564 GCA_005879815.1 Chloroflexota bacterium | reverse complement strand
GGATCTCCGAAGCCGGCACCACGTCGTCGAGCCGCCATCCGTTGGAATGGCCGACGTCCATGTACTCGATGAAACGCACCGAGCGGCCGGACCAGCGGAAGTGACGAGCCATGGGCAGCACCGCCGACTCGTTCCAGCCACGCTTCACGACCATGTTGACCTTGATGGGTCCCAGGCCCGCCTCCTCCGCGGCCTGGATGCCTTCCATCACCCTCGCCACCGGGAAGCGCGCGTCGTTCATGCGCCCGAAGGTCGGGTCGTCCAGCGCGTCGAGGGAGATGGTCACCCGGTTGAGGCCCGCGCTCGCGAGCGCGGGCGCGCGGGCCGCCAGCAGCGAGCCGTTGGTTGTGAGGGTGAGATCCGCGATCGCCGGATCGGCCCGGAGCATGCCGACCAGCGTTTCGAGATCTCGGCGGACGAGCGGCTCACCGCCGGTCAGGCGAACCTTCGTGACGCCCAGACGGGTGAAGACTCGGACCAGGCGAGCGATCTCGTCGAAGGAGAGGATCTCGTCCCGCGGCAGGAAGGCGTGGTCCGGGCCGAAGGTTTCGCGCGGCATGCAGTACACGCAGCGGAAGTTGCATCGGTCCGTGACGGAGATCCGCAGGTCGCGCAGCGGCCGCCCACGGGTGTCCGTGGTCAGGCCGGGGGTGGGCGCGCCGGGTGACTGGATCATGGGAGGGGCCATGGTACGCGCGCGGCGTGGCTTCGGCGCACTCGAGTCAGGCTGCCGGCGATCCGCGCAGGGCAGGATGTCGGCGCAGGCGCAGGAAAAGCGGAATCGCGGCCAGCTCGGCGATCATCGAGAAGACGACCAGGGCAGGGATGGAAAGGTCGTACAGGGCTCCCATCACCGCCGATCCCGCGAACCAGGCGACGCCGAATCCCAGGTTGAAGAGCCCATAGGCGGAAGCAAGCCGGCCTGCCGGGACGACCTGGGCGACAGCGGCCTGCATCACCGATTCGTGGACACCCAGGCCCACTCCCCACAGGATCGTGCCAAGGAATGCGGTGGTGCCGTTCCCGAGGAAGGCGAGGGGCGCAAAGAGCGCGGTGACAGCCGTAAGAGGAACCAGCACCACGATGCCGCTCCGGTCGAAGAGCCGTCCGAAGAGCAGCGAGCCGAGCCCGCTGGTGCCCATGGCCACGGCGTAGAAGATCGCCGGCAGCGCATTCTGCCAATGGGGCGGCAGGGCGAAGAGTCGAACGAGGTCGCCCAATGTGCCCGCCTTCTCAAAGTGGAAGGCCATCAGCGAGAAGTCGGAGAACCCCGCCCCGACCAGCCCAGCGGCAGCGATGTAGAGCCAGAAGGTGCTGGACAGGCCTTCCGTGCGGACGTCCGCTTTGCGGGCTGAGACGCCACCCGGGTCCGGATAGGTGATCCGGGCAACGGCCAGGGTTGCGAGGGTTATCACGGCAGGGATGGCCAGGATCGCAAAGGCGAGCGCGAAGCTCCCCTGCAGCGCCAGGATCGCAGCAGCCAGCAGCGGGCCAACCAGCGCCCCGACCTGGTCGAGCGCCTCGTGCACCCCGAAGGCCCAGCCGCGGCCGATCTCGGTCGAGGCGCCGGCCAGCATCGCGTCGCGGGGCGGGTTGCGCATCGCCTTGCCGACCCGCTCGAGGATGATCAGGGCGGCGGCCGCCGGCCAGCTGCCAACCAGGGCCAGGGCGGGCACCGCCAGCATCTGCACCACGTATCCCGCAATGGTGATCGGCCAGTAGAGCCGCGTGGCGTCCGCCAGCCGGCCGGATACCAGCCTCAGGGAGTATCCGAGCAGCTCGCCTCCGCCCGCCACGATGCCGACCGCCGCTCCACTCGCGCCCAGCAGGGCGAGGTAGGGACCGGTGATCGAACGGCCGCCCTCGTAGACCACGTCGGCGAAGAGGCTGACGACGCCGAACAGGACGACCAGGCGAAGCGCGGCAGCGCGAGAGCCCCTGCCCTGCGTGGATCCGGGGCTGATGGCGGCCATCGGCGCCTAGGAAGGCTTGGCGAGCGAGCGGGCTGCCTCGATGCAGGCGGTGCCGAAGACGCGAGACGCCGTCGGGAAGGCGTGGATGGTGTCCGCGAGCACCTCGATGCGGATGCCGGCCTTCACCGCGAGGACGGCCTCGTGGATCGCCTCGCTCACTGCAGGCCCAGCCATGAAAGCGCCCACCAGGGTGTGGTTGGCGCGATCGACGACGATGGTGATGTGTCCCTCCGCCTGGGCGACGTAGCCCTTGGCGGACGTGCCGAGGTCCTGCGTGAATTCAACGGCGTCGATGCCCTTCTCCTTGGCCTGGTCGACCATCAGCCCCACCGAGGCGGTCTCCGGGTCGGTGTAGGTCGCCCGTGGGATGGCGTGCAGGTCGGGCTTGCTGCCGTCGCCCAGGGCGATCATCACCGCCATCTCGCCCTGGTAGTGCGCTGTGTGGGTATGGAGCTCCGGCCCCGCCACATCGCCGACCACGTACACGTTCGGCGCGATCCGCAGGTAGTCGTCGGATCGTACGCGTCCATCCTTCACCTCGACCCCGATGGCACCCAGGTTCAGGTCGTCCAGTGGTATCTCGCGCCCGATGGTGAGCAGGATCGCCTCGCCCTCCGCGGTGCTCTCGTCCGAGAGGTCCACGACATGGCGCCCGTTGGTCCCCGCCTTTGCCCGCACGCCCACGGCACGAATGCCGAGGCGCAGGGTGACGCCATCGCGCTTCAGCCCGCGCCCAAGGTAGTCGGAGCTGCGCGGGTGCTCGCGGTCGTGCACCCTGTCTCGCGGATGCACGATGGTGACTGGCACCCCGTACCGGGCGTAGACCTGGGCCAGCTCGACTCCGGAGGGTCCGCCGCCCAGCACCACCATCCCGTCCGGCAGCTCGCGCGTCGCGGTCCCCCGCTTGTTCGTCCAGAACTCGATGCCGTCCAGCCCGGGAAGAGCCGGGACTTTCGAGAAGGAGCCGACCGCCACGATCACATGATCCGCCTCGAGGCCCTGAATCCCATCCGGGCCCGGCTTTGCCGGCGCCACCTCCAGCTGTCCGGGTCCGATGAAGCGCGCAGAGCCGCGGATGGGTACGGCGCCCGCCGCCTTCAGCTCGCGGACGTGGCTCGAATCGTCGGGGTAGTCGATCTTCTCGCGGTTGATCATCCAGTCGCGGAAGTCGCTGGCCTTTGGCCACGGGAAGTCACCACCTCGATGGTGAACGGCGGCGGCGTGCAGCAGCGCCTTCGACGGCATGCACTGCCAGTACGGGCACCCGCCGCCGAACAGGTCTCGCTCGATGATGGCGACCCTCGCGCCTCGGCTCCCGGCCAGGTGGGCCGCCGCCTCGCCGGCGGCCCCGGCCCCAACAATGGCGATGTCGTAGTGGTCTGTCACCCGGGCATGATACGGGCGCGGCCCCGCCCGTCTCCGCGCCGGGGACCGAGGCCTGGAGCCGACGCTTGTGCTGGTCTGCAGGCCCGGCTATTCTCAGCAGACCATGCGCGGCAGGTCCTTGATCATCGCTTCAGCGCACCCCCGGCGTTCCCCGAGCGCCGGCGACCTCCTCTGCCGCCTCGAAGGCGAGCCCTCGATCTGTACGCGGCGGGGAGCCGCGTAGCTGTCGGCTGCCGCGCGCCAGCGCGGCCATCGGTCCCAGACGGACTTCGGCGCCCCCGCTCGACTCGCGATTCTTCCCGCGCGTCCGCGCGCTCGCCTCGAGGAGACTCCCGTGTTTCTCGTTCGCACCACTCGACCAATCACCATCCCCGCCGCCACGCCCGTCGAGATCCGACCCGTCTCAGGACGCTGGATCGACCCGCGGGGCCAACGGTTTGGGGCGGCCAGCTCGGCGCTCGTCCTGCTGCTGGGGCTGGTCCTCAATGCCTGGCCGATCGTCACCTTCGTCGGCGGATTCCTTGCCCTATCCGCCGGACTGGGTACCCGCTGGTTTGTCTTTTCCCGTCCGTGGCCACTGATCCGTCGTGCGTTGGCCATCGGTCCATCCGAGCTCGAGCACGAAATGCCGCCTCGCTTCGCCCAGGCACTCGGAGCCATCTTCCTGGGGATCGCCACGGCGCTGCTGGCGGCCGGTCTTCGGCCGTGGGGCTGGACCCCGGTGCTGGCCGTTATCGGGCTGCAGGCGCTCCTGGCGGGTACCGGCTTCTGCCTTGGCTGCCGGCTCTTCTTCCTGCGCTGGTTCGTGCCTGACCTGTTCGCGCGGCTCGTGGGCCGCGGGATCCGGCGCGAAGCCCTGATCATGGTGGACCCTCTCGAGCACCGCTGACCTCGCGCCCGCGGGCCTGCGTGCTGCGGCCCTGGGGCTTAACTTGCCTGAGCGGGCTCGAACGGCACGCGTCCTGCAACTCCCACCGGCGAGACAGCTGGTGAGGAGATGGACATGGAGCTCTGGCAGATCGCGCTCATCGTGCTGGTGGCGATCGTCGTGGTTGGCGCGGTGGCGTGGATGATGACTCAGCGCAATCGGACCGAGCATTTGACCCAGCGATACGGGCCTGAATACCAGCGAACGCTGGAGTCGACCGGCGACAAGCGGGAGGCGGAGCGCGAGCTCGAGGCGCGCGAGGAACGCGTCAAGCAGTACGAGATCAAGCCGCTCTCGGCAGGCCAGCGGGACCGATACCTCGCGAAATGGCGAGAGACGCAGGCCGAGTTCGTGGACGACCCGTCGGCAGCCATCGCGGAGGCCGACACGCTGGTCCAGGACGTGATGGGCGAGCGGGGCTACCCGATGGGGGATTTCGACCAGCGAACCGCTGATGTCTCTGTCGATCATCCGCACGTGGTCGAGGAGTACCGGGCCGCCCACCTGATCGCGAAACGTCACGCCAGCGGCGGCGTCGAGACCGAAGACCTGCGGCAGGCGATGGTGCACTACCGAGCGCTCTTCGATGACCTGCTGGAGACCGAAGAGGGCAAATCGGGCGAGCCGGAGCGGGAGCGCGAGCTGACGGGCGGACGCGCCCGCTGAGGATCTAGCCCTCGGGCCGAACCTCGCGACCGGCGACCCACACGCGCTGAGCGCGGACGGCGCCCAGCTGCAGCGCGAAGGCGCCTTCGTGCTCTGCGTCCCAGGCGACCAGGTCCGCCACGAGGCCGGGGGCGAGGCGCCCGCGCTCCAGCGAGAGGCCGAGCGACGCGGCACCGCCGCTGCTGGCGGCGGCGAGCGCCTCTTCGATGGTCATCCCCAGCACGGTCGCCCCCAGGCCGATCACCAGGGGCATCTGCCCCCATCCGCTGAACGTTCCCGCATTCGAGTCACTCGCGATCGCCACGGTCACCCCGGCGTCGAGAAGTGCGCGGGCGGGAGGCAGGCGGTCCCTCATGACAAGGGCCGGAGCCGGGAGCAGCGTCGCAGCCGTGTCCGAGCCCTGGAGGGCGGCGACCCCGGCGTCGTCGAGCTGGTCGAGATGGTCGACGCTCACCGCGCCGAGCCGAACCGCGAGCTCGGTCGCTCCGGTCCGCGCCAGCTGCTCGGCGTGCACCCGCAGCCGAAGGCCAGCGCCGCGGGCCGCGCCCAGCACCGTCTCGGCGTCGGCGAGCGAGAAAAATCCGTCGTCGCAGAACACGTCGCAGAACTCCGCCAGGCCTTCGGAAGCGACCGCCGGAATCGTTTCGTCCGCGACCGTCCTCGCATAGTCCGACGCCGATGAGGCCTCCGCCGGGACGGCGTGGGCGCCCAGGAACGTCCTGACGACCCGAATCGGCAGGCCCTGCGCGGCGCGTGCGATCAGGCGCAGGGCGCGGAGCTCCTCATCGGTCGACAGGCCGTAGCCGGACTTGCATTCCACCGCGGTCGTGCCGGCCGCCAGCTCTGCTTTCAGGCGGAGGCAGGCGAGCTCGACCAGCTCATCGTCGGATGCGGCGCGGGTGGCCGCAACCGTGCGCAGGATTCCGCCGCCGGTGTACGGCTCACCGGCAAGGCGCGCGGCCGCCTCATCGGAGCGGTCGCCGGCGTAAAGCGGGTGGGTGTGGGCGTCCACGAGGCCGGGCGTGACGAGGGCGGAACCCAGGTCGAGGACGTCGTCTGCATCGGGCTCGGCCGGCAGGTCGTCCGGTTCGCCGACCCACAGGACCCGCCCATCACGCACCAGCAGCGCCCATGGCGACAGGGTCGCCGGCGCTGCGGCGGCGTGCGGCTGCGCCATGGCGAGCCTGCCGCTGCCGGTGAAGAGGGTGGTCCCGGCGCTCATCGGGTCCACACGATACTTGGCAGCGGGAACCGCGAGTGGCGTAGGGGTGTACGGGTGGCAACGAGGTGGAGGGCCGTCCACTGAACGATGCGGAACTGATCGAGGAGGCGCGACGTGGGGACGTCGCCGCCTACGAGGAGCTTGTGCGCCGATACGAGGAGCTCGCCTTCCGAACCGCCTACCTGGTCTGCGGCGACGCCGATGACGCTCGGGATGCGGCGCAGGAAGGGTTCGTCCGAGCCTACGGGGCGCTCAACCGGTTCCGGGCTGGCGCCGAACCGCGCCCCTGGCTGCTGCGCATCGTCGCGAACGCGGCGCGCAATCGGCGGCGTGCGGCGGGTCGGCGGGCCAGCCTGGCGCTGCGGAGTGCACAGGATCGCCCCTCGGACGGCGCGGCCCCGTCGCCCGAGGCGGCGGTCCTGGCTGGTGAGCAGAGAGCAGAGCTCCTGGCCGCCATCGATCGGCTCGGCGATGACGATCGCAGGATTATCACCCTGCGCTGGTTCGCGGACCTTTCGGAGCGCGAAATGGCGGCCGTCCTGGATGTGCCGCCCGGGACCGTGAAATCGCGCCTCTCGCGTGCCATGGATCGGCTTCGGGCGGTGGTCAGCGGAGGTGCCAACCATGGCTGAGCCGATCGTCTGGCCACCGCGCGACGAGCACGAGATGGCGACCACTCTGGCGGAGTTGGCCAGGAGAGTCGTCTTCCCGCCCACGCCGCCAATCGCGGCAGCGGTGGGCGCGCAGCTGCGGGAGCAGACCCCGAGAGGGTGGCAAGCGGCCCTTCCCTGGTCGGGATGGCGAATCGGACGCAGCCTGGCGCTAGCCGTGGTGGCTCTGCTCGTCCTTGCCGCAGCGGCGGTGGCCTTCGGCATCGCGATCGGCGGGCTGCGCATCACCTTCGCGCCGGGGACGCCACCTCCTCTGCCGTCAGGCGCGGTGCAGAGCCGGGCTTTCGGCGAGGAGGTCGGCCTCGACGAGGCCCGCCGGCGCGCCGGATTCCAGGTGCTGGTGCCGTCACTGGCGGCCATGGGGCAGCCAGACCACGTCTATTACAACGGCGTCCCGAGCGGTGGCACTGTCTCGCTGGTGTGGGGGCCTCGCCCCGGGTACCCGGCGGATGCGAATGGAATTGGGCTGGTGGCCACCGAGTTCCAGGCCGCCGTCGACCCGGCTGTCTGGGAGAAGATGCTGTACGAGGGCACCACCGTGACGAGCTCGGACGTGGGCGGGCACGCGGCGCTCTGGGTGGCCGGCGGGGAGCACACCTTCTTCTATCGGGACGCGAGCGGCCGCCGAGTCGACTCGAGCCTTCGCCTCGTGGGCGACACGCTGATCTGGGAGAGCGGCGGATTGGTGCTGCGCGTCGAGGGTGCGCCCAGCCTCACGGCGGCGGCCGCCGTCGCTCGAAGCCTGCGTTAGCCCGGCGGCGCGGATGTGCAGCTGTGGTCGCCAATGGACCAATGAGACCGACCTGGGCGTCACATCGCGCGCAAGCGGGTCGCCGGCGGGTCGGCCGCGCCGCAGGGCGCCGCGTCAGCCCAGTTCGGGCTCGGCGATCGGATCAGCGTTCGGGCGGCGCCGAAGGGTGGCGAGCATCAAGCCGGCGAGGATGGTGCCGGCGCCCAACAGCTGGACGGGGGAGGGCCGTTCGTCCACCAGCAGGATTCCGAGCAGCACCGATGCGACAGGCTGGATGGTCAGGATCACGCTGGTCAGAACGGCGGGGAGGCGCGGCAGCGAGACGCTGATCAGCAGCCAGCCGACGACCTGCGACGAAAGGGCCAGAACGAAGAGGTAGGCGTGGCCTGGCAGCGAGGGAACCAGGTTAACCTCGTTGAGCGGCAGGCCCATCAGGATGGCCGCGAGGGCCGCCACCCAGGTGGCGTCGAAGAGCGGTCCCGCCGGTCGGCGCAGGTCCGCATTGCCACGTCGCAAGGCCAGGAGGAAGCCGGCGTAGCTGATGCCGGTCACCACCCCGGTGATGACGCCCAGCACGGGGTGGCTGCCGTATGCACCTGAACCGATGGCCCCGGAGATCAGCACCACCCCGAGCAGGACGATGGGCATGGCAGCCAGGACGCGGTTCGATGGCCGCTCGCCGAGAAGCCACCAGGCCAGGAGGGCGACGATGACCACCTGGGTGTTGCCCAGGACGGTGGCCAGCCCCGCACCCACGAACTCGATGGTGTGGTGCCAGACCACCAGGTCGATCGCGAAGAAGATGCCCGCCAGCCATGCGAGCCGCACCTGGGCCGCAGGCCGGGGGCCGTAGGCGCGGCGCTCGATCCACGCGATCAGTGCCAGGAACGGGAGCGCGTAGGCGCAGCGGAAGATTGCCGCGGTCGCAGGTGAAGCGCCCGAGAGCCGAACCAGGACGGCCGAGAAGGCGATCGACAGCGCGCCGAGCACCGCTGCCAGGATCGGCCGATTCGCGAGCGCCACGAACGGGTGCGCGGAGCCCTCCCGTGCGGCGTTCGACGTCATCGCCAGCGAGCGTAGCCCACTTGCCGGTGACCGGGCACACGAAGGAAACTGCGCCCAACCGCCAGGTTCAACCGCAGAATGCCAGCGCTTCCATCCGGAACCGTCACGTTTCTTTTCAGCGACATCGAGGGATCGACCCACCTTGCCGAGCGCCTCGGCGACCGCTGGCCTGTGCTCCTCGCGGAACACCGCGAGATCGTCCGCGAGGCGGTCGCCTCGGGCGGGGGAACGGAGGTCGGCACCGAGGGCGACTCGTTCTTCGTGGCGTTTCCGACCGCAGGCGGCGCGGTATCGACCGCGGTCAACGCACAGCGTCAGCTCGCCGCCCACGCCTGGCCGGAGGCGGCGGCCATTCGGATCCGCATCGGTCTGCATACCGGAGAGGCGAGCCTTGCCGGCAGCGATTACGTGGGGATCGACGTCCACCGGGCCGCGCGCATCGCCAGCGCCGGGCACGGTGGCCAGGTTCTCCTGAGCGACACGACGCGCGCCCTGGTCGAGTCAAGCCTGCCGGAAGGGGTCACCACGCGAGACCTGGGTCAGCGCCGGCTCAAGGACCTGTCGCGGCCCGAGCGGATTCACCAGCTCGTCATCGAGGGCCTGCCGAGCGACTTTCCGCCGCTCAAGACCCTCGACGCGACGCCGAACAATCTTCCGATCCAGCTTTCGAGCTTCCTGGGCAGGGAGCGCGAGCTCGATGAGGTAGAAGCGCTGCTCGAGCGATCACGCCTGCTGACCCTGACCGGCCCGGGCGGGACCGGCAAGACACGCCTCTCACTTCAGGTGGGTGCCCGAGAGGCTGACCGCTTCCCGGACGGCATCTTCTTCATCCCGCTCTCCCTGTTGCGGGACGCGGAGCTGGTGCCCGGAACCATCGCGCAGGAGCTGGGCCTGCCGGATCGCGGAGGCCTCTCACCCATGACGGCCCTGACCGACCATCTCCGCGAACGCCGAACACTCTTGATCCTCGACAATTTCGAGCAGGTCGCAGATGCGGCTCCGCGCATCGCAGAGCTGCTCGCTGCCGCGCAGGGCCTCGTCATCCTGGCCACCAGCCGGAGCGCCCTGCGGATCTACGGTGAGCGCGAATACCCGGTGCCACCCCTCGCGACGCCCGATCCGCGCCTCCACGAAAGTCCCGAGCGCCTCTCGCAGTACGAGTCGGTCGCGCTCTTCATCGAGCGCGCGATGGGAGTCAAACCGGATTTCCAGGTGACCAACGAGAACGCTCCGGCCGTAGCCGAGATCAGTGCCCGCCTCGACGGACTGCCCCTGGCGATCGAGCTCGCGGCTGCCCGCATCAACGTCTTGCCTCCCCAGGCCATGCTCGCCCGGCTGGGCGATCGCCTTGGCCTTCTCTCCGGCGGCGCCCGCGACCGGCCTGAGCGCCAGCAGACCCTCCGCGGGGCGATCGACTGGAGCTACGAGCTTCTCACCGAGGACGAGCGCGCCCTCTTCCGGCGCCTTGCCGTCTTTGCAGGCGGAGCTCGGCTGGACGCCATCGAGGCAGTCTGCCCGGGCGACGAGCTGAATGAACCGATCCTGGACGGGCTGGGATCCCTGGTCGAGAAGAGCCTGCTGCGGCAGGCGGCCGCCGGCGACGGCGAGCCTCGCTTCTTCATGCTGGGCACCATCCGCGAATACGCGCTGGAGCGGTTGGCGGAGAGTGGTCGGACAGAGGAGCTGTCCAGGGGCCATGCGCGCCACTTCGCCGCATTCCTCGACCAGGCCGCCCCGCAGCTCATGGGCAGCGAGAAGCGCCGCTGGCTCGACTTGCTCGAGGCGGATCATGACAACCTCCGTGCGGCATTCGACTGGTCCGTCGAGAGTGGTGAGGCGTCGCTGGCGCTCAAGCTGGTATCGCGCCTCTGGCGCTTCTGGCAGATGCGCGGCTACCTCTTGGAAGGCACGGATCGTGCGCGACGCGCCCTGGGTCTCCCGAATGCCCCGGAGTTCCCGGTCGAGCGCGCCGATGCGTTAGAAGCGGCCGGGGGCCTGGCGTGGTGGCGCGGTGATTTCCAGGACGCCATCGATAACTACGAGGCGTGTCTGACGATTCGGCGTCCGCAGGCCGATCCGAGCGCGACCGCAGAGGCGGCGTACAACCTGGCCTTTCCCCTGGGCGGGTTCGCCGGACCGGTGGCGGATCTGCCGCGATCGAAGGCGCTCATCGAGGAGGCGATGAGCCTCTGGCAGTCGATCGGCGATGAGCTGGGTGTCGCCAAGGCGAAATGGCTCAAGGGCACCATCGCCTGGTCCGCGCACGATTTCAGTGAGGCACGCCTGGTTCTCGCGGAGGCGCTCCCGGTGTTTCGGCGGCTGGACCAGACCTTCATGCTGGGATGGTCGCTCTACGACCTGGGCTTGCTGGCGGTGTACGAACACCAACAGGAGGTCGCAACGACGCATCTGTCGGAGGCGCTGCGCATCTTCTCGGCTTCGGCCGATGTGTCGGGCTTCACCCTGGTTCTCGACGCGTTCGCGGCGCTCGCCGCCGATCTTGGCGACCTGCGGCGTGCCGCCCTGCTGTCGGGGGCAGTCGCCACCCTCGAGCGCCAGAGCGGCACGGGCCTGAATCCCTCGAACAGGATCATCGTCGGCTTCGACCCGGCGCCGCTGCGGACGAATCCCGAGACCGCCGCAGCCTGGGCGGCCGGTGAGCGGATGTCGGGCGAGGAGGCGGTCGCATACGCAATGTCGCAAGCGAGCCCCGTTGAGGCAGCGGTCGGGCGGGAGTTGAGCTAGGCCGGGGCCGCCAGGTCCCGGCGCGGGAAGATCCAGAGCGCGTATGCCAGGGGGACCAGCAGCACCACGCCCAGCAGCACGAAGTCCAGTGGATCCGCATTGCCGGCAAGGATCTCGCCTGACTGGAAGTGGTGGAAGAGCGAGTACTCCTGAGTCCACCTCGCATCGGTC
>VBKA01000022.1:0-4893 GCA_005879815.1 Chloroflexota bacterium | reverse complement strand
GAATGCGCCCCATAGCAGCAGCCCGTTCAGCCACAGGAGCGGAAATCGCGCGAGGTCCAGCTCACCGGTGAGCCCCTGCGTGACTGCCCCTATGGCCATCCCCGACAGGAGGGCGCCAACCAGCAGCGCCACCATGGCCAGGATTGCGATCAGCTGCGTCAGCAGGTAGCTGCGCCGCGGCAGCGGGCGAGCCAGCAGCACCTCGAGAGTGCCCGCCTGGCGTTCTCCGGCGATGGCCAGGGCGGCACCTCCCACCGCGAAGATGCCGATCAGCGCGATCACGAGCGGATGTTGCGTGCCCAGCGTGATCGCGCCCGAGATGGTGAACAGGTTGCCCGACCCGAAGTTGGTGAACTGCTTGAAGATCGGGCTCTGGACCGCGAGCTGGCGGATCGCCTCCGAGAACTGGCTGTAAAAGAAGAGGAGCAGCCAGCCCCAGACGAGGGTGGCCAGCGTCACGATCACCAGCCGAGTCGACGCGAAGCGCCACACCCGAACCAGCAGCACGCCACTCATCGTGGCTCCTCGGAGGGCTTGGCCGAGCCGTTCTCCCGTGGCCCATGGCTTGGGCCCTCGCCATCCGCGTAGAACTCCAGGAATGCCTCCTCAAGGCTGGCCGGCTCGATGGTCAGGTCCTCGAGCGCCGGTGACGCGACCGCTCGGACGAAAGGACCCACCTCGCCGGCCAGGGTCGCCGTCGCCCGATCCCCGCGCACCTGCAGGTCGGCGAGGCCTGGGACGAACGAGAGATCGGGTGCCGCGCCGCGCCAGCGGAGCGTGATCTTCCGCTTGCGGCGCGCCAGCAGGTCATCCACCGTCTGCAGCGCCATCAGCTCCCCGGCGCGGATGATGGCGACGCGGTCGCATACCCGTTCTACTTCCGGCAGGACATGCGAGCTGAAGAAGATGCTGCGGCCCGCGGTCCGCATGTCCTCGAGGATCCCGTAGAAGGCGTGCTGCATCAGTGGGTCGAGCCCCTCCGTCGGCTCGTCGAGGATCGCCAGCTCGGGATCGTGCTGAAGAGCCTGGATGACTCCGAGCTTCTGGCGCATGCCGCGCGAGTAGTCCCGGATCCGACGTCGCAGGTCGCTGGTCGAGAGCTGGAGACGTTCGCACAGCTCCTCGCGCCGTGTGGCTGGTTGACCCTGCAGCTCGGCGAGGTACTCGAGTGCATCCGCCCCGGATAGCGATCCGTAGAGCGCGATGCCACCGGGCAGGTAGCCGGTCTTGCGCCGGATCTCCACGCTCTCCCGTTCGACGTCGAGCCCAAGCACCCGGGCCCTCCCGGAGGTCGCGTGGAGATATCCCAGCAGCGTTCGGATCGTCGTCGACTTGCCGGCTCCGTTGGGACCCAGGAAGCCGAAGATCTCGCCGGTTCGCACCTCGATCGACAACGCGTTGAGCGCGCGCACCGAGCCGTAATGCTTGGTCAGTCCCTCGGTCTGGATCGCCGGCGGCGTGCTCACCGGACCCTCGCCCTCCACGCTCGCAAGCCTAGCGCAGACGTCACTTCGCCAGCCCCGTCCGCAGGCAGGCCAATCACCGGGCGAAGTAGGGGATTTGCCGCCGCACGGACGGGTCCAGCGACCTCTTCCCCGTACCGGATACCACGCCCTGTAGGCAACTCTGAACCGTCTGCGGGACTAGCCCAGGATGTGGGCGTCGCGGTAGCCGGCCGGGAGCAATTCGCCGCTCTCAAAGCGGCGTGGGTCGAACTGAGCGAGGCGCGGATCGGGACGTCCAAGAACGAGGTCGGCAACATGACGTCCCAGGGCAGGCGCCAGCTTGAAGCCATGGCCGCTGGTCCCGGCGTCCACAAACACCCCCTCCGCGATCTCGCCGATCACTGGCTGCCAGTCCGGGCTGACGTCGTAGAGGCTCGCCCATCCGCCCCGGGGCTGCGCATCGTGCATGAGTGGGTAGCGCCGGGCGACTGCGGTCTCCAGCTCGAGCTCTTCTTCCCGCCGGATCGTCCTGTCGAACCGGTCCGGATCCACTTGCTCGCCCGCGTGAGTCCAGCCCATCACATACTGGTCGACGCCTTCCGGACGACAGTAGTAGCCGGTGACCAGGTCGCCATGGCCGAATGGAATCCGCGCCGGGTCCTCCAGGCGCGTGGTGGCGACGAGGTGGCGTTCCACGGTCAGGGGCAGCTCGACCCCGATCTGGCGTGCGAGCGGTGCCGTCCACGGCCCGGCCGCGATGAGCAGACGTTCCGCCTCGAGGTCCTCTCCGCCCTTTAGCCGAACTACGGCTCCGCCACCGGGCCGCAACCGAAGTTCCTGCACGACCGCATAGGATCGAAGGTTGGCGCCGGCGGCCGTCGCTCCGGCCATCATGCCCGCCGTCGTCCCCGCCGGATCCGCATAGCCGGCCTCCACCTCATAGGCACCGATGCCGATGTCGTCCAGCACGAACTGCGGAAACTTCCGCTGCAGATCGTCCCCGGCGTGCAACTCCACCTGGAGGTCCGGCTCGTTGAGGCGCGCCACGTTGGCGGTCACCTCTTCCACGTCCTGCGAGGGATGCAGGAAGAGGAGCCCGGTCCGGCGGTAACCGGAATCGTGCCCTTGGCCGATGCCCTCGAAATCCGCCATCATCCGGATGCTGTCGCGGGCCACCTCGGCCAGGAAGGCATTCGTGTAGTACGCGCGGCAGACGCCACTCGATAGGCCCGTCGGCCCACCCGCAGGCGTCAGTCGCTCGACCACGGTCACGCGAGCGCTCGACTGGGCCAGGTGGTAGGCCGCGCTTGCGCCATGAACGCCCGCGCCGACGATGACGACGTCGGAGCCACGTTCACTCATGAGGTCAACCGTTAGCGCTTCCCGGCGAGGGCGGCGTCGAAGAGCCTCCGGGTCTCGTCCGAGAAGAGGACGAAGCGCACCAGGGTCAGCGAAGATTCGCCGCGCAGGTGCTGAGCCACCGTGCGGACCGCGGTCCGCGCGCCCTCCTCGCCCGGATACCCGTAGATCCCCATGCTGATGGCCGGGAAGGCCACGCTGCGAGCGCCGAGCCGATCGCACAATGCAAGACAGGACCGATATGCGCCGACGAGCTGCTCTGCCTCGCCGCGGCTCCCTCCACGCCACACCGGTCCGACCGCGTGGAGGATCCACCGGGCCGCCACGCCATGACCGCTCGTCTCGACCGCCGTCCCGGTCGGTGTTCCGTCCGGGTAACGCCGCACGAGCTCGTCCAGCAGGCCTGGCCCCGCCGCCCGATGGATGGCGCCATCCACGCCGCCGCCACCACGCAGCGCCGAGTTGGCTGCGTTGGCGATCGCGTCAACTGCCTGGCGCGTGATGTCGCCGGTCTCCAGCTCCAGGCGGCGGCCGTTGAGCGTCAGGCTGCTGGTCGGCATCGGCTCATCATGGCGCAACAAATCGTCGCGGTTCCCGCTGCTACACTTCGGAACCCGAACCGCCCGTCGCGCGAGACCTGGCGGTTCGCGCGTAATCGGCACATCCACCTGCAGAAAGCGAGTCCGATGAAGATCGCTGTCCCTCGCGAGACGGCCGAGGGCGAAGCCCGCGTCGCGCTGACCCCGCAGTCGGCAGCACAGCTCATCGCAGATGGCAACCAGGTCCTGGTCGAGGCCGGGGCTGGAGAGGCGTCCTTCATCGGCGACGAGGCCTACCGCGAGGCCGGGGCATCGGTCGTCGAGGACGCCGAAGCCCTTTATCGAGACGCGGACATGGTCCTTCGCACCGGCCGCCCTTCTGAGGCGGAGGTGGCTCGCCTGAAGAGTGGCCAGGTACTGATCGGCACGCTGGGACCGCTCTCCAATCCCAAGCTGGCGCAAGCGCTCGCCGAGCGTGGCGTCACAGCGATCAGCATGGACGCCATCCCCCGCATCACGCGCGCCCAGAGCATGGACTCGCTCTCCTCGCAGAGCACCGTCGCCGGCTACAAGGCGGTGGTGATCGCCGCCGAGCGCCTGCCGAAGTTCATGCCTTTGCTGACCACCGCGGCGGGGACGGTCCGCCCGGCTCGAGTCCTGGTGTTTGGCGCCGGGGTGGCGGGGCTGATGGCGATCGGCACCGCGAAGCGTCTTGGCGCGGTCGTCGAGGCGACCGACGTGCGCCCCGTCGTCAAGGAGCAGGTGCAGTCGCTGGGTGGAAGCTTCCTCGAGGTCGAGATGACCGATGAGGAGAAGTCCCAGGCCGAGACGTCCGGCGGCTACGCCCGCGAGATGAGCGAGGACTACAAGCAGCGGCAGGCGGAGCTGATCGCCTCACGTGTCGGTGAGGCCGATGCGGTCATCACCACCGCACTCATCCCGGGCCGGCCCGCTCCGCGCCTGATCACCGAGGAGATGGTCAAGAGCATGCGGCCCGGGTCGGTCATCATCGATCTCGCGGCGGAGGCGGGCGGCAACTGCGAGCTGACGGAGCCCGGAAGGGAGGTCGTCAAGCACGGGGTGCGGATCATCGGTCACACCAACCTGCCAGCCACGATGCCTGCCAGCGCCACCCAGATGCTCAGCAAGAACATCCAGACGCTGGTGAAGCATCTCGCTCCTTCTGGGGAGCTGGTCCTCGACTTCGATGACGAGATCACGCGGGGCGCCACCATCACCCACGCCGGCCACGTCGTCCACGAGGCGACGGCCAAGGCGCTCCGCATCGAGCCCGGGCCGGTGCCGCGGAGCTCGCCGGAGACTACAAAAGGGCCGCCCCTGGAGCCGGCCGCAGAGAGCCGCCCCGCGGCGCGTGGAGGCTCCGCGTGACCGAAGCCCTGGACCCGCGGGCCCTGCTCGACGCGTTCTTCATCCTGGTGCTGGCTGGATTCGTCGGCTACGAGGTCGTGAGCAAGGTCCCGACCATGCTGCACACGCCCCTCATGTCCGGCGCGAACGCCGTGCATGGCGTCATCGTGGTGGGTGCGATG
>VBKA01000283.1 GCA_005879815.1 Chloroflexota bacterium | reverse complement strand
CGGGGAGCGGAGCGATGGTGGCACCTCTGACCGGAGCGGACTCGAGGCCTGCCGATGACGAGCAGATGACCCTCTTCTGACGAGCCCGAGATGACGGACACCCTGCGCATCATCCCCCTCGGCGGCGTCGGCGAGGTCGGCAAGAACATCACGCTGCTTGAGGTGGCCGGCGAGATCCTGGTCATCGACTGCGGGCTGGCGTTTCCAGAGCCGGAGATGCTGGGCATCGATCTCGTGATCCCGGACGTCAGCTACCTGGCCGAGAACAAGGACCGGGTGCGTGCCATTCTGTTGACCCATGGTCACGAGGACCACACGGGCGCGCTGCCGTACGTGCTGCCGCACCTGCCGGGAATCCCGATCTTCGCGTCGCGGCTCACCATCGGGCTGGTGACCGGCAAGCTCAAGGAGCACAAGCTGCTCGAAGCCACGCCGCTGCGCACGGTGGAAGCCGGCATGGCGTTCAGCATCGGCTCCTCGTCGGTCACGCCCTTCCGCGTGAACCACTCCATTCCCGATGGCGTAGGTTTCGCCATCCAGACGCCGCTCGGCACCGTGGTGCATACCGGCGACTTCAAGTTCGACATGACCCCACCGGACGGCCGGCGCGCCGACCTGGGGCTGATCGCCGAGATCGGCAACCGCGGCGTGGACTTCCTCCTCTCCGACTCGACTCGCGCGGAGCGCGACGGCTACACGCTCTCCGAGCGCACGGTGGGGGAGTCGCTCACCCAGCTCATCGGTGAGGCGCCCAGTCGGGTCATCGTCGCGACCTTCGCCAGCAACATCGGGCGCGTGCAGCAGGTAATCGACGCTGCCGCCGCGTTCGAGAAGAAGATGGTCGTGCTCGGCCGCAGCATGGAGCAGAACACCGCCATCGCACTCGAGCTCGGCTACCTCGACAACCGCGGGGGAACACTCGTCAAGCGCGACCAGCTCCAACGTCTGCCCAAGGAGGAGACGGTGATCATGACCACCGGCTCCCAGGGTGAGCCGATGTCCGGCTTGACGCGATCGAGCCGGGGGACACGGTGATCGTCTCCGCGTCACCCATCCCGGGCAACGAGGAGGCGGTGGCCAAGACCATCGACAACCTCTTCAAGGAGGGGGCGATGGTGCACTACGAGCCCCTCAAGCATTGCCACGTTTCCGGCCATGGCTCCCGCGAGGAGCTGAAGCTGATGCTCTCGCTGGTGCGACCCCGTCACTTCATCCCAATCCATGGCGAGTACCGAATGCTCGTCCAGCACGGACTCCTGGCAGAGGACTCTGGCGTGGAACCGAACGGCATCTTCGTGCTGGAGAACGGCCAGGTGGTCGAGTGGGATGGGCGGCTGGCGCGGCTGGCCGGGAGCGTCCCGGCGGGAGCCGTGCTGGTCGACGGCATCGCGGCGATCGACGGCGTGGATGGCGTGATCCTGAGGGACCGGCGCGCCCTCGCGTCCGACGGGGTGGTGATGGGGGCGCCGATCAGTGGCCCGGACCTCGTCGGACGCGGGTTCCTGTCCGATCCCGACGACCCGATCATGGAGGAGGCCCGCATCTATCTCGCCGAGGCCCTGGCCCAGCGCTCGGGTGACGAGCACGCCGCTGAATCCGGGTTCCTCAAGGCCAAGACGCGCGACACCCTCGCCCGATTCTTCTACGAACGGACCAAGCGACGGCCGATGATCATGCCCATCGTGATGGAGGTGTGACGAACCGGTGAGCAACCGCCGCTCGACCAGACGGCGCACGCCCCGCCGCAGGCGCACGACCACGACCGTCCGCATCAGCGGGCGCGTGGCGCGCGAGGCGCTGGCGCTGCTGCTGGTGCTGCTCGCCATCGTGAGCACCATCGCCCTGTTTGCCCCAAACGCCGGGGCGATCGTCAAGCCCTGGCACGACCTGCTCGCGTACCTGCTGGGGTGGGGGATCGCATTCGCCCCGCCCCTCCTCGCAGGATTCGCTTTGATGTTGTGGATGCGCACGATGCCCGCCGAGCGCTGGATGGCGGCGACCGGGGCAGCGCTGGTCGCGCTCGCCCTGCTAGGCGCCTTCCATCTCGCCGCCGGTGGTGGGATGACCACGGTTCGATACCACGAGGGTGGAGGAGTGATCGGCTACGGGGTGAGCGCCGTGCTGGCGGGCGCGATCGGTGGGGCGGGCGCCTGGATCGTGCTCTCGCTCGCCCTGGTCGTCGGGCTGCTGCTCTACTTCAACATGACGGTAGGCGACCTCGTCGCGGCCTACCTGCAGCAGCGGGAGGATCGCGATGAGCGCGAGGAACGGGCGCTGGCCGAGGCGGCCCGGCGCACGCCGGTCGGCCCTGGACGGCTGGAGACCGAGCCGCGCTCCGACGTCGCCCACCCCAGCCTCCTGATGCGCATGCGCGACGCCCTGATCCGCGGCGAAGACGACGAACCGCCGCTCATCGTGCGGCGCCAGCGCGCGGAGCCCGCCGATGGCGGCCGGCACGTCGCAGTCCAGGGCACGGGCGCCGCCCTTCCCGAGCCGGCGATGGCGACGGCGGTCGCCGACCCCGCCCTCGCGACCGAGAGCGAGGAGCACGATGAAGCGCCCATTGGCGTTGTGCCGGTCGGGGGCGAGCTCAGCGACGCCGCGCTGGAGCGAATCGTCCGCAGCTGGGAGCTGCCGCAGATCGAGCTGCTGGCCGACGCACCACCCTCGAGCGCGGCGCAGCTC
>VBKA01000282.1 GCA_005879815.1 Chloroflexota bacterium | reverse complement strand
CAGGACCCGCAGGTGACGGTGCCGACCGGCCTCGTTGGCACGAAGGACAAGACGACCTTCCAGCTCAGCGGCAGCCTCGCGTATGACCGGCGCTACGTGACCGGGGATCAACTCAAACAGGCGGCCAGCGAGCAATTGAGCGCCGACACCACGACGGTGCCCGATGGGACCATGCTGGTGCCGTCGAGCGTGCAGGCCAGCGCGAGCAATCCCCAGCTCTTGGGCGATCTTGTCTCCACCCGCGTCACGGTCCGCGGAGCGGTCACTCGACGGCTGGATACAGAGAACTTGAGGCGCCGCATCGCCGGCCTCTCCGCCGACGAGGTGTCGCACGCCCTCGCCGACGTAGGCGCCGCCCGAGTTACGTTCTGGCCCGGCTGGGTGAACGCGGTGCCCCGCCTGCCATTCCGCATCGACATTCGCGTCGAGGGATCCGTGCCGTCCGCGTCGCCCGGCCCGGCCAGCGCCTCATGAGCCGAGTCATCGCCTTCGACCACGGCACGAGGCGCATCGGCGTGGCGGTCGCCGATAGCGAGATCGGCCAGGCGTTCTCGCGCCCGGCCCTTCGTGCGCCACGTGGCGGAGACATTGGTTCCGCGGTCGCTCTCGCGCAAGCGGAGCGCGCCGAGCAGGTCGTGGTCGGGCTGCCGCGCAACATGGACGGAAGCGAAGGGGCCCAGGCTGCCGCAGCCCGCCGCTTCGGCGACCAGCTGGCGGCCGAGGGTCTGCGCGTCGTCTTCGTGGATGAGCGCCTGACCAGCTGGGATGCGGGGGAGCGGCTCACGGCGGCGGGCGAGCGCCCGCGGCGGAAGCGTGGCGATCTCGACTCGGCGGCGGCGCGCCTGATCCTGCAAGATTACCTGGACGCGAGGCGCCCTCCGCGCGCCGGAGTCGATGCGCCGGACCACCAGGAGGCTGGATGAACGATCAACCGCGTGCCCGCTGGGAGAATGACGCTCGCCGCAATGAGCGCATTCGCGAGCTCCGGGCACAGCGGAGAACCACCGAACGGCGTCCCAGGCGGCGCTTCCAACCCATCGTCCTGCTCCTCTGGTTCGCCGGTATCGCGGCGCTGGCGGCCTTCCTCATCTTCGTCGGCTTCCTGGCGTTTGCCCCAAGGCTGATGTCGTGGGTCGAGACCAACCCCGGCGCCATCAAGCAGGGGATCGTCCTCGACTTCGTGCGCTGGTATCAGCCATCGGCGATCGCCGACACCGCGGCCAGCGACAGCGTAGCTCGGATCACCTTCCAGGTGCCCACCGGTTCCAACGATACGGAGATCGGCCACCTGCTGTTCGAAAAGGGACTCGTTCGCAGCGAGCTCGCCTTCCAGTACCAGGTCATCGCCGCCGGCAGGGAGGGGACGCTGCAGGCAGGGGCCTACGACCTGTCGCCATCCCTGACGCCATCGGCGATCGTGGCCGCCCTCCGCCAGGAGAAGGGGGTCGAGCTCACCATCCGCATCAGGGAGGGTTGGCGGCTCGAACAGATCGTCGGGTACCTGTCGCGGACCAAGCTGACCACGAACCTCGACGATTTCGTGCGGCTGGTGAAAGACCCGCCGGCTGACCTGCTTGCCAAGTACGACTTCTTTGCCAATCTGCCGGCGTCGCGGTCGCTGGAGGGATACCTCTTCCCGGACACGTACCGCGTCGACGCCAACACCACGGCTCGTGCGCTGGTCGAGAAGCTGCTCGATACCTTCAAGGCGCGGG
>VBKA01000018.1:7748-9305 GCA_005879815.1 Chloroflexota bacterium | reverse complement strand
CAACCCCACGGTCGGTCCACTCAATGGCGCGATACCGGACGCCAGACCGGTCAGGATTTGCCTGACTGCTCGGCGGGCGAGTTCCGCGTCCTCGATCGCCGGCTCACACCTGGCCCGGCTCGCTGCGGTCGAGACCTGCGCGTACTGCTCCCGCCTCAACGCGTTCCGGCGAGTATACCGGAGCCCTTCGCCGACCCTCAAGGCGCGGTCTTGACCGAGGCGGCGATCTGGCGCAAATCGTCCACGAACCCTGCATAGGCCACCTCCCTTGCCTCCGGGTCCGGGGCGCGCAAGATCGAGGCAGGATGAACGGTGGCCGCGATCATCGGTCCGAAGGCGGACGGGAACAGGATCCCGTGTTGGCGGGTGACGCGGAAGGTGGGACTGATGAGGGCCTGCGCTGCCGTCGCGCCGAGACAGAGGACGACACGCGGCTTGACGCGCTGGAGCTCGGCTTCGAACCAAGGCCGGCAGGCGCGGATCTCCTCCGTGTTCGGCCGCTGGTGGATCCGGCGCTTGCCACGCGGCTCCCACTTGAAGTGCTTGACAACGTTGGTCACGTAGGCCTGCCGACGATCGATTCCTGCCTGGTCGAGACCTCGGTCGAGCATCTCGCCGGCGGGCCCCACGAACGGCGCGCCCGTGATGTCCTCGCGATCGCCGGGCTGCTCGCCCACCAGCATCAGCCAGGCTCCCTCGGATCCCTCGCCGAAGACGGTCTGCGTGGCGCGCTCCCAGAGGTCGCAGGCGCGGCATCCGGCGGCCGCGTCGCGCAGCTCGTCGATCGACCGCGGATTGGTTGGCACAGGCGCCGGCGCTTCGATAGCCATGATCAGCGAGCGAGCATCCGCCGTGCCACCGGTCTCAGCTTGCCAGCTCGAGGCTGAGCTGGCTCGCCGTCTCTGGCTCGGTCGCGGCGCGCGGCGGGGGTGCATGCCGCGGCTCCCAGACCCATGCGCTGCGCAGCTCGCTCATGGTGGCGTTCAGGTCAGCCGTCTGGGCCGGGCGCAGATACGCCGTGTGCGCGTACAGCCGCTGATAGCGCTCGAGCTCCTCGGGCCAGTCTCGCGACAGGTGCTCGAGGAAGTGCTCTCGAGTGCCGGGCCGAAGGTTGACGACGTTCCACCACACGAAGGCGGCGCCGGCCTCGCGAGCGGCCCGCACCACCTCCCGCAGCTTGTCGGGATCATCCGAGAGGCCCGGGAGGATCGGCGCCATGCCCACCCCGCAGCGCACGCCCGCCGCGGCCAACCGGCGAAGGGCCTCGAGCCGCTGGCTCGGCGGTGCGGTGTGCGGCTCGGTCGTGCGCCAGACGCGATCATCCAGGGTCGGGATCGAGACGTTCACGCTCACCTCGACCCGCCGCGCCGCCTCGCCAAGCACGTCGATGTCGCGCACGATGAGCGGCCCGCGCGTCACGATGCTGAACGGGGTATCGAACTCCGTGAGCGTCGTGATCGCGCCCCGGGTCAACCTATAGCGACCCTCCGCCGGCTGGTAGGGATCCGTCGCGGTCCCGATCGCCACCTGCTCCCGCTTCCAGCTCCGCCGCCCCAG
>VBKA01000018.1:7089-7724 GCA_005879815.1 Chloroflexota bacterium | reverse complement strand
ACGCGGACGCTGGCGCCATAGCGGTCATCCGACGGGCGACCGGCGCGGAGCTCGAAGCCGCGCACGTAGCAGAAGGTGCACTGATGGGCGCAGCCCGTGTACGGGTTCAGCGACCACCGAAAGGCCATGCCAGGCACCTTGGTGACTGCAGTTCGGCAGGGCTCCTCGCGATATTCGACCCGCATCCGCATAGAATAGAACGCACGTTCTGTTCTGCCAACCCGCCCGCGATGGGAAGGCACAGGAATGGGGGCCAGCCAGGAAAGCCGGCCCCCCATTCAGGGAAGGTTAAAGCTCAACCGCCGGGTGCGGTGATCGATCCGAATAGGCCGTGGTTCTCGTCGTCCGGACCGGCAGCGAAGTACAGAACGTTGGTGGGTCCGGAGAGAGCGCCGTTGCCGAAGCCGATTCCCCACAGGCCATCGATGAAGATCGGGCGGTGGTCGGTGCCCTTCACTGGACCACGCGCCTCCCAGCCGTCGGGCGTCCAAGCGAATGCGTTGATCCGGCCGTTGCCGAAGTTGCCGACCAGCAGGTCGCCGCTGAACTTGCCGAAGTCCGATGGTGCCCAGGCGAGGCCCCATGGCGCGCTCAGCATGCCGTGGCTGAAGACCCGGCCCTCGAACGAACCATCG
>VBKA01000018.1:0-7073 GCA_005879815.1 Chloroflexota bacterium | reverse complement strand
ATGGAGACGAACCCGAGGCCACCACCCGCGATCTCGTCCTCGGCATCGGCATCCTGCTTCGCGTACGTCACGAAGATGTGCCCGTTGAGGTTCTGGATCCCGAACGGCGCGAAGCCGGCCGGGATGCCCGGATCAACGAACTTCGACTCATCAGTGTTGAGCGCGAAGCTGCTGTCGAAAACGTCCACCTTGGCGTTGTGGAAGTCGGCGGCGTACAGGTGCCATCCACTTCCATCCATCCCGATCGCCAGGCCTTTGTAAATTGCCACGTCGGAGGCGGTGAAACCCGGCACCGCGGACGGTCCGGTGGCCGCCGGATTCCAGCCTAGGACCTGGCCATTTTCGGTGGCGAACAGGAAGCGGGCCGAGCCAGTGCCCAGCGTGCCCGTGACGTTGAAGCCGGCTCCCGCGAAGTTGAAGACCGTGCCGGTGGGCCCGCCCGGGACGCTCACAACCAGCGGCCCGTTGGGTGGGGGCGGAAACGGCATGCCTGCCCCGTTGTAGAGCGTCGAAGTGTCAGTGTGGTTGTTGGCCACCCACCACGGGGTCCCGCCGTTGGCGGTGATGCCCCAGGCGTTGACCAGGTTCGGGTCGGTGAACGTCGCCATGCCGGGGACGTCCGAAACCAGGTTGGCGACGGCGTAGGTGTTCTCGCCATTGGGGTTGCGGGCCGTGACGGGAGCCGCAAAGGTGAAGAGAAGGCCAGCGGCTGCGCCGATCGCGGCCAGCCGCCAGGAGATGGGATGCTCGGTGCGAAGGGACGCAGCAACCATCGGTATCCTCCACAGAGTCCGGTACCGATGAATACCCGGCCGGTTACGCGATCAGCCCGTTGGCGCCTCGGCGAGAACCTCGCGGAGGCGGGCCAAGCTCGCCTCGATATCCGCCTCGGCGGCCTGCGCCACCATCGGCTCCACCGCCTTCATGAAGAAGCCGCTCGTCTCGATGGCCATGCCGAACGTCACCCGGCAACGCCCTGCCTCGAGCGGCTCGATCGCCACCCTGGCCTGTACGGAAACGCCGCTGGTTTCCGTGTTGAGGACCATCCGGCGCGGCGGCTCGTAGACGGTGACCACCAGGTCGGCGACGATCTGCTGCCCGAACATTCGGCGCTCGACAACCGCCGTCGACCCGACGCCGATTGCGCCCGATGATGTCTGTTCGGCGCGGACGATCCCCGACTGCCAGCGCGGGAGGTTCTCGAGGTTCGACAGGAAGGCGAAGACCTCGGCGGCGGGGAGCGCGATCTCCGCGCTGCGCTGCGCTTCTTTCACGCGTGGGTCCTGGCGGGCATCAGCTGGAATCCTCGCTTGGGCCGTCGAGGCGGCTCGGGTCGACCTGGCCTGCATGGTACCCGCGCCTCGGTGAGCCGGTCGTCACGGGGACGCGGCGTAGACGCTCGGACGGCCGTCCGGCCGGCTGTCGACGACGGATATCCGCGGCTCGATCTCCGCTCCGAGGGCGCGGGTCAGGTCGCCCGGGCTGAGGGCCAGCACCCGTCGGAACCGGGTTGCGTGAGGAGCCGTGGAACCCGGGGCAATCACCGAGGGTGGCTGGCTGGCATCGAGGAATCGAATGACCGTTGCGCTGTAGTCGTCAACGATCACGGCGTCGGCCGGCCCGGCGGCGTGGGCGATCGCCACGAGGTCGAATCGATAGGCGTCGTAGCGGTCCGCGACGGGCCTGGTCAAGTAGGCCGCTCCGCTGCCTACCGCGAGGGCGAGCAGCCCACCCGCTGCGACCGCGACCGCGGCGCTTTGGGCGAGGCCACCCAATCGGTCTCGAATCGCCCGCACCACTTCGACCATTCCAAGGCCAATCGTCACCGCCAGCGGCGCAGCCAGGCCCAGGGAACGGAGGAAATGGGGCGAGCCGCCCTCGGTGGCAATCAGGGGTGGCAGCAGGAATAGCGGAAGGCTAAGGAGGACCAGCGAGGCTGCCGGCGTCCAGCGGTCGCCCCACAGGCGCGCCACGCCGACGACCGCCAGGACGAAGACCGGCCACCCCAGCAATGGGAGCGCCGCCACGTCGTGGCGGGGATTTGGATCACCGGTCAATGCAAACATGCCAAGCGTTCGCAGCCAGTGTTCGACGAGGCTGAGCCCGCCCTCCCCTGGCGCGAATGGGGTCACGCCCAGCGCGCGACCGAAGTAGGTCGAAGGATGGGTGACTGCGACGACCAGCATTGGCGCGGCGACAACCGCGAAAGCAGCGACGAACCATGCAATCTCCCGGTGCAGGCGGAGATATCGGTCGCGATCCGCGCGCCGCAGCCAGACGAGCCACAGGACAACGAGCACTGGGAGGAGCTTCAGCGGCTGGTAGGTGTAGAGCGCCGCAAGCGAGCTCACGCCGCCGACGAGCGAGGCTCGGAGCCGAGTCGGTCTATCTGCCCAGGCGAGGAGAGCGACCATGGCCAGCGCTCCAAGCAGCGGCACGAGGACGTTTCGCATCCCGTCCCGGCTGATGCAGATCAGCCACAGCGAGCCGGCCACCCAAGCGGCGGCGACGAGCCCGGCTCCCTCGCTGAACCGGCGGCCTAGCAGCCAGATCGCGAGGACGGCCGCCACCCCGATGCCCGCGGCGGTTGCCCGCAATGCCAGGGTCGTCTCGCCGGCGAAGCGGAACACGGCCGCCACCAGGTAGGCGAACAGCGCCTCGCGTCCGCCCCCATCGGTGAAGAAGACCGGGTGGAATCCCGGCTCGGTCAGGATCCGATGCGCTGAGAGCGCCTCCGCAGCCTCGTCGGTAAAGAGCCCGCCCGGGTTACCCCCCAGGTCCCAGAAGCGCAGAACGGCCGCGCCGACAACGGTAGTAGCCAGGGCGAGGACGACGAGCCAGCGGCGAGCCACCGGCGAATGATGGACGCCGGGTGAGGTTATGTGGCTGCGGGAATCGGTCCCTCGCGCAGGCCGAACACGTTGCCGTCGGGGTCTTTGAACCAGGCGCCACGCGCCGGACCGATCTGCGCGATGAAGTTTGTCGTCTTTGGCGTCTCGTACTCGTCAAAAGGGACGTCGCGCGATAGAAGATCGCGGACGGTGGCCTCGATGTCGGCGACCTCAAAGTGGCCGACCGTCTGGCCGACGTTCGGCTGGCCGCGCCGCACGGAGACCTGGGTTCCATTGCCCCCGCCGAAGCGGAGGGCGAACGGCGTTTCGTCGAGCAGCGGCAAGCCCAGCTGTTCCCCAAAGAACCGTTTGGCGCGCTCGAGGTCGGTCACCGCGACCGTGGTCACTAACATCCCATCGGCAAGCACGTCGTCACCTTTTGGAGCGTGATCTGATGCATTGTGATCGCTCCGGGTCGACAGCGCGGCTGGGGTGGCGCTTGAATAGGTCTGTGGCCCGCGACCTTCCCACCGGAACCGTCACGTTTCTCTTCACCGATATCGAGGGTTCGACGAGGCTCTTGCAACAGCTGGGCGCCTCCGACTACGCAGAGGCGCTGGCGCAGCACCGTCGTGCGCTTCGCGAGGCGTTCGCTCGACACAACGGCGTCGAGGTGGATACGCAAGGCGATGCGTTCTTCGTCGCCTTTCCAACCGCACCCGGCGCCGTTGCCGCCGCGACTGAAGCGCAGCAGGTGCTCGAGGCTGGACCAATCCGCGTGCGCATGGGAATCCACACCGGAACGCCGCACATGACCGCCGAGGGCTACGTAGGACCGGACGTCCACCGAGCAGCGCGGATCGCAGGGGCCGGCCATGGCGGCCAGGTCCTGATCTCGTCGTCGACCGCATCGCTGCTGGAGCCCAACAGCCTGCGTGACCTCGGCGACCACCGCCTAAAGGATCTGGCGGCGCCGGAGCGGATCTATCAGGTCGGCGGGGAAGTCTTCCCGCCGCTGAAAAGCATGCAGCGGACGAACCTCCCGATTCCTCCGACACCCTTCCTGGGGCGCGAGGAGGAGCTGCAGGAGGTTGTCGCGCTGCTCGAAGGCGGCCCGCGACTGCTGACGTTGACCGGCGCGGCGGGGACCGGCAAGACCAGGCTTGCGCTCCAAGCAGCCGCGGAAGGCTCTGACCGATATCCCGACGGCGTCTATTGGGTCCCGCTCGCTGGGCTGCGCGACCCAAAGCTCGTGCTCGAAGCGGCCGCTCAGTCGATTGGGACCACAGACGGTTTGGCTCAGCGCATCGGCGACCGACGGCTTCTCCTGGTCCTCGACAACTTCGAGCATCTCATCGATGCATCAGCTGACCTGGCGGGGGCGATCGCCGCATGCCCGAACCTTCAGTTGCTCGTAACGAGCCGCGAGGTGCTTCGCCTTCCTGGCGAGCAGGTGTATCCGGTCTCTCCGCTTCAGGTTCAGGATGCGGTCGAGCTCTTCATCGCTCGGGCGCGGGCGACGGATCCCCGGTTCGAGCCCAGCCCAATCGTTCAGCAGCTCTGCGCTCAACTGGATAACCTGCCGCTCGCGCTCGAGCTCGCCGCCACCCGCGTGGCTGTCCTTTCCCCCGAGCAGCTGCTTGCCCGTCTCTCCAAACGGCTCGAGCTCCTCAAGGCCGGCCGCGGCGTCGATCCCCGGCAGCAGACGCTGTGGGCGACGATCGAATGGAGCTACGACCTGCTTGATCAGCATGAACAGCGGCTGTTCGAACGCATGTCGGTATTCCAGGGGGGATGCACCCTTGAGGCAGCCGAGGAGGTATGCGAAGCGGACATCGATACGCTCCAATCACTGATCGACAAGAGTCTGATCAGCCGACAAGCCAACCGTTTCTCGATGCTCGAAACCGTGCGGGAGTACGCGGCGGAGCAGCTTCGGCGACGTGGCGAGGCGCCACTGCTCGCAGAAAAGCACGCCGACTACCTCATCACACTGGCGGAAGCGGCCGGCAAGGGAGTTCCTGATGAGGATACCGAGCAGGGTCGCGCCCTCTACCCGGAGCTCAACAACATCCGGCGCTCGCTCGATTGGCTGATCTCCATCGGCGACAGAGAGCGCGAACTTCGCCTGGCCACGGGTGCGTTCTGGTGTCTTTGGACACGCGCGAGCCTGCGCGAGTTGTACGGGTGGCTGACATCCGCACTTGGCCGATCAGCCGCCACTGATGCCTTTCTTGTAGGGGAGGCCCTGGGTGCCGCGGCGCTCGCGGCGTCGAATCTGGGCGAGGCCGAGGTCGCGCGGGCATACGCTAACCAGAGCCTCCCTCTCGCGCGCGCGAGGCAGGACAAGCGTCAGATCGAGTGGGCACTTCGCGTGCTGAGCTTCGACGAGCCCGATCTTGACGAACGTCGACGCCTGCTCGACGAGTGCGAACGGCTGCTTCGAGAGCTGGCAAACGAAGCCGGGCTCGGCTGGGTCACCTACCTGCGCGGAATGACGTTCATCGAAGAGCGGAACCCTGACCGTGCGCGGGAAGCGCTCAAGGCGGCGGCGGATATCTTCCGGCGTCTGGGGCGGCGGTGGGAGGCGGTGAACGCGGAGCTCGACGTTGGATACGCGCTGGTCACAGCTGATGAATCTGCTGAGGCACTGCCGCTCATGAAGGGCGTTCTCGTCGAGGCCGTTGAGATTGGCTCTCCGACCCAGATCATCAAGGCGCTCATCCTCCTGGCCGCCATTGAGATGGAGGTCGACGCCCCGGTTGCTACACGCCTCCTCGCGGAGGCTCTAACGATCTCCGACGAAGAAGGATCTGAACCGGACCCTCGGTTCGAGGGCCGTCTGATCAAGAAGATCGAGCAATCTGTCCGCGCGCGACTGGGACAGCGGTTCGAGGCAGAGTGGGAAGCGGGCTCGAGCCTGACGCTCGCGGAGGCCGTCGCCCTGGCTCGGGCCATGGAATAGCTGCCAGGATCGCCTGCGACGGCTGACCGATACGCGTTCGCGCCTGTCACAGATCAATTACCTCTCTTGTCTCGTGGTCAAGAACAACGCACGAGTGAGGTATTGATGTGACTGAGGAGACGACCCGCGTCGTCGTGCTCGGTGCGGGTTACGCCGGCCTGATGGCAGCGATGCGCCTAGCAAACAAGACCAATCGGCGCAGTGTCGCCATCACGCTCGTCAACGCGAGCGAGGACTTCAACGAGCGCGTCCGGAATCACCAGCTCATCAGCGGGGAACGCCTTCCTCAGCGTGCGCTGGCCAAGATGCTCGCGAACACACGAATCCGATTCCTGCCCGGCACGGTGGTCGCGCTCGACCCACACCATCACATCGCGAAGGTGGAGACCGGCGCGGGCGTACCGGTCGACCTGCGCTACGACTACCTGATCTACACGCTCGGAAGCCACGTCGACGTCGGTCCCACGCGGGGCGCGACCCAGCACGCATATACGGTGGATGAACGCTCGGCCGCTGCGCTGGCGCCCCTCCTTCCAGACCTGGCTGCGCGGAAGGCTCGGGTGCTGCTCGTTGGAGCGGGGAACACCGGCGTCGAGGTGAGCACCGAGCTCGCCGAACGATTCCCGGGGCTGCGCGTGACCGTCGTCACACGCGGATCCTTCGCCAGCAACCTGTCGGAGGCGGCAAAGCGGCACATCCGCAGAGCCTTCTCGAGACTCGGCATCACGTTGATCGAAAACACGGAGGTCACCTCGCTGGATCCCGACCAGGCGAACACCATCTCGGGACCGATTCCCTTCGACGTCTGCATCTGGGTCGGCGGCTTCGCGGTCTCGGATCTCGCGCGCAGCGCTGGGGTCCGAGTGAATGAGCGCGGCCAGATCCTGACGGACAGGGCGATGCGCTCACTGTCGCACCCCGATATCTATGCGGCAGGTGATGCGGCGATGCCCGCTGACGATCCTGGAACGCCCATCCGCATGTCCCTCTACGCCGCTGGGCCGATGGGTGCGCATGCTGCCGATTCGCTGGCAGCGCTCCTGCGAGGTCGCCAACCAAGCCCGTTCGGGCTCTCGTACCTGGCGCAGGGGCTGAGCCTTGGCCGGCGAGATGGCGTCGTCCAATTCCTGAACTGGAACACCGACACGGCGCTCGGCCTGATCATCACCGGGCGGATCGCCAACTGGTTCCGGGAGTTCTTCGTCGCCTTCCTGCTGCTGACCATCCGGCTCCAGCCGACCGTCCCCTGGGTGTTCTATTGGCCAGGCAAGAACAAG
>VBKA01000017.1 GCA_005879815.1 Chloroflexota bacterium | reverse complement strand
CGGCCACCTCGAGCAGCGTGATGTTCTTGCCGACCTCGCCGACGCCGCCGAGGGGGATGATGCGCAGGGTGTCCGTCATCTCGGGCTCGTCAGAAGAGGGTCATCTGCTCGTCATCGGCAGGCCTCGAGTCCGCTCCGGTCAGAGGTGCCACCATCGCTCCGCTCCCCGCCTCTGGCGCTGAGCCGACCACCACCGCGACGGCCGCCATGCGCTCTGTCTCGATCGCCTCTCGTGCGGCGAGCAACGCTGCCGGCAGGCTCCGGATATCGCGGAACAACGTCTCCCGCAACGAGGCCTGGTGCAGCGCCGCTGCAGGATGGTACATCGGGAACACGAAGCGACCGGCGCTCCGCCGGAGCTGTCCGTGGACCTCGCCGATTCGGGCGCCGGGCAGGTATCGCTGCAGGGAGAAGCGTCCCAGCGTAACGATCACCGCCGGGTCGAGCGCCGCCTCCTGGCGGTCGAGGTAGGGCGAGCAGGCGGCGATCTCCGCCTGCTCCGGGTCGCGGTTGCCGGGTGGCCGGCACTTCACGACGTTGGTGATGAAGACCTCCGAGCGCTGCCAGCCGACGGCGTTCAGCAGCTCGGTGAGCAGCTGACCCGCGGGGCCGACGAAGGGTCGCCCTGTGGCGTCCTCGCGAGCGCCTGGCCCCTCGCCTACGAACAGGACGTCGGAGAGCGGATTACCCTCGCCCGGCACCGCCTGGGTGCGCCCTCGCGCCAGCGGACAGAGGGCGCAGGTTCGCACCTCTGCCGCAACGACCGCGAGCTGCCCCTCCGTGCCCATCGGCCGGGAGCTAGGAGCGCTCCTCGCTTCCTGCCCCACTCCTCGCCATGTGTCGCTCCATCGCCGCACGCCGGCTCAGGTTGATGCGACCCATGCGATCGATCTCGGTGACTACCACCATCAGCTCGTCCCCGATCGAGACGACGTCCTCGACGCGCGGCACGCGGTAGTCAGCGAGCTGGCTGATGTGGACCAGCCCCTCCT
This sequence comes from Chloroflexota bacterium, assembly GCA_005879815.1. Classification (GTDB taxonomy): domain Bacteria; phylum Chloroflexota; class Limnocylindria; order QHBO01; family QHBO01; genus CF-82. The sequence continues at coordinate 5,826 of VBKA01000017.1, read as the reverse complement.
TGCCGGGCAGGATCTCGACGAAGGCGCCGAAGTTCATGATCCGGGTCACCTTGCCCAGGTACTCCTTGCCAACCTCGACGTCTCGCGTCAGGCCCTCGATCCAGCGGATCGCCTTCTGCGCCGCCTCGCCGGAGGTGGCTGCGATCTGGATGGTGCCGTCGTCCTCGACATTGATCTGGGTGCCCGTCTCGGCGGTGATCTGGCGGATCACCTTGCCGCCGGCGCCGATCACGTCGCGGATCTTGTCGACGGGGATCTTCATGGTGTGGATGCGCGGCGCGTAGGGCGACAGCTCGCTGCGGCTGGCGCTGATCACCGCGGTCATCTTGTCCAGGATGAAGAGCCGGCCGACCCGGGCCTGCTCGAGCGCATCGCGCATGATCTCGGGTGTGATGCCGGCGACCTTGATGTCCATCTGCAGCGCCGTCACACCCTCCGCGGTGCCGGTCACCTTGAAGTCCATGTCACCGTAGCCGTCTTCCTTGCCCGTGATGTCGGTGAGCACCGCATAGCGTCCGGTGGCCGCATCGGTGATGAGCCCCATCGCCACGCCACCCACTGGCGCCTTGATCGGGACACCGGCATCCATCAGCGCCAGGGTGCTGCCGCAGGTTGAGGCCATCGAGGTCGAGCCGTTTGAGCTGACCACCTCGCTCACCACGCGGATGGTGTATGGGAACTCCTCGATCGAGGGCAGCACTGGCAGCAGGGCCCGCTCGGCAAGGGCACCGTGCCCGATCTCCCGTCGTCCGGGGCCGCGCATCGGCTTCGTCTCACCCGTCGAGTAGGGCGGCATGTTGTAGTGGTGGAGGTAGCGCTTTTCCGTCTCGGGCGAGATGGTGTCGAGCCGCTGCACGTCGCTCGAGGGGCCGAGCGTCGCGATCGACAGGGCCTGCGTCTGTCCGCGGGTGAACAGGCCGGAGCCATGGGTGCGCGGCAGCAGTCCCACCTCGACGCTGATCGGGCGGATCGTCTTGGTGTCGCGTCCATCGATTCGCACGTTCTCGGAGAGCACCAGCTCGCGGCTGGTGGCCTTGGTGAGGACGTCCATCAGTGCGGAGCCGATGCCATGCCGGCGGCGGATGTCCTCCAGCCGGTCCCCCTGCTCGGCGCGGTTGTAGCTCTCTCGCGCCCGGCGCACCTCGTCGGCGATGCCGGCACGGATCTCGTCCAGGCGCTGCGCAAGGCCGGCGCTCATCTCGATAAAGAGCTCGGCGGTCGCCTCGGCGTCGGGCATCGCACGATGCGCCGAAGCGTGGTCGCGGCCGAACACGAAGCGAATCAGGTCGGGCAGCTTCCAGCTGCCGGCATCCGGATATAGCTGGTAGGCGAGCTCGAGGGTATCGAAGACGGCCTTTGGCTCCCACTTCGCCTCGCTGGGCAGGTGGCGCAGCACGTACGGCAGGTCGAAGGCCACGTTGTGGGCGACCAAGGGTGTCTCACCGACCCATTCGGCGAACTTGGGCAGGATGTCCGCCGCGGTCGGCGCCGCAGCGACGTCGGTGTCGGAGATGCCATGCACCTGGTGCCCGACGATCGAGCGGCCCGGGTTCACGAGTGACTCGAAGCGATCCACCACCTGGCCGTCACGGACACGCAGTGCGGCGATGTCCACGATGTAGCCGTTCTCCGGCTTCATGGCGGTCGTCTCCACGTCGAAGACCACGAACTCTGGGCGATCGGCGGTGAGCAGTGAGCCCAGCTTGACCACCGAGTCAGCCTTGGGCCCGACGAAGGGCATCTTCTTGGGCGCGCCGGCGGTGGCGACCAGCTTCTCCTGCAGGTCGAGGCTCTTCTGGAGCTCCTGCTGGCCATAGGCGATCGCATCGGCCATCACCGACTCGGGCAGGATCTTGGCGCCGGCCTCGACCATCATCACCGCGTCGCGGGTGCCGGCGACCACGAGGTCGAGCTCGCTCTCGTCGAGCTGGCTGGTAGTCGGGTTGGTCACGAACTGGCCGCCGATGCGGCCGACGCGAACGGCGCCAACCGGGCCCAGGAACGGAATCGGGCTGATCGCCAGGGCCGCGGATGCGCCGTTGACGGCCAGGATGTCGGGATCGTTCTCCTGGTCCGCGGAGAGCACGGTCAGGACCACCTGGACGTCGTTGCGGTAACCCTTGGGGAAGAGCGGCCGAATCGGCCGGTCGGTGAGGCGCATGGCCAGGATGGCCGCCTCCGAGGGGCGCGACTCGCGCTTGATGAAGCCGCCAGGGATCTTGCCGGCAGCGTACATCCGCTCCTCGTAGTCGATCGTGAGTGGGAAGAAGTCGAGTCCCTCGCGGGGCTCCTTGGCGACAGCCGTGGCGAGCACCACGGTGTCACCGTATCGAACCAGGACGGCGCCGTCGGCCTGCTCGGCCAGCTTGCCCGCCTCGAGCGAGAAGCTTTGACCGCCGATCTCGCTCTCAACCTTGATTGCCACTGAAACCTCCGGAAGATCTACTGAATGTGCGCGCCGGGCGCGATCCACGGGCCGCCAGGCAGACGGCCGGTCGGGATCAGCACTGCCGAAACGGACGCGACTCCGCGTGGGTGAGTGCGGAGCGACTCATGGACGCTTGAGCGTCCTCATGTGCGAAACCCAGGGGCGCATTGGCTCCTGGGCCTTCGCAACGTGCGGTGATTATCGGCGCAACCCCAGCCGGCCGATTACCTCGCGATAGCGGTCGACGTCGCTGCGAACCAGGTAGGCCAGCAGGCGCCGTCGCTGTCCGACCAGCTTGAGCAGGCCGCGACGCGAGTGATTGTCGTTCGGGTAGGTGCGCAGGTGGTCCGTCAGGGACTTGATCCGCTCGGTGAGAAGCGCGATCTGGACCTCGGGTGAACCGGTGTCACCCTCGTGGGTGGCATAGCCTTCGACGATCGCGCTCTTCGCTTCCTTGGCGAGCGGCACAGATTCCTCCACTTTCAACTTCACACTGAACCCGCGCATGGTATCAGATCGACCCCCTCCCCGCTCGTCCGCTTTCCGTACGAATTAACCGATGGCGCGCACGACCTCAGGCGCGAGACAGCAGGTCCAGGGCGACCCACTCGGCCTGCGTCGGTGGGTCACGACGAAGCTCGGCGTTGCCCTCGGGATCGATTCGCAGCAGCCCGGCATCGGTCCCAGCCGATGCTCCGCTGTCCCTAATCCTGGCTCGATACTCGCCCGGCGCCGGCAGAGCTGGGTGGTAGGCGAAGCGCAGGCTGCCGCTCCCATCCGATGAGCTCAGGCCTCCCTCCAGGTATGCGGGGTGCCCAAGCAGCCGGACCGCCTCCTCGAGCGCCCCTTCGGCGAGCGCGCGACGGATGCGCCCCGACGAGATGGGGGCCTGACCATCGGTCACCAGGTGGTCGACTCGAACCACATCGAAGCCCACCGATCGTCCGAATGCCTCCATCGCCTCCGGCGTGCCCGCCCGATCCCGTCCAAACGCCGACTCTGGGCTCATGACCAGCGCGCGGACGCGGATCTGCGGCGCCATGGCGCGGAGGAACTCCTCCGAGGTCAGGGCCCGCAGGTCATCATCGAACCGCAGGGGGACCGCGACATCGATCCTCGCATCATTCAGCCTGCGCACGTTCTCGTGCAATGGCGCGAGCCGTGCCACCCGCGTGCCCAGACGAACGACCTCGTCGGGGTGCGGGTCGAAGACGAGGGCGACCGCCTTCAAACCGCGCCGCCGAGCAGCCTGCACGGTCGCCTCGACCAGCGCCAGATGGCCTCGATGGACGCCGTCGAAGACGCCCATGCAGACCGCTGCCTCGCCAACCTCGGGCAGCTCGTGGATGGCCCTCGCCCGCAGCTCGCTCACGCCGGCTCGTCACCGATCACCGTCTCGGGCTTGAGGAGGTCACCCTCCACTCGCCCGATGCCGAGCAGCGCTCCGTCGTTGAAGACTGCGTGACGGCCGGGACCATGAGATCCGTGGAGAGGCACCGCGGAGCCGTGTCGAAACCGGAGCGTCTCGGTCGCGTCGAGCTGCAGGCGCGGCAGCGGCAGCAGGTCCCCTACGGCCAGCAGCGCGCTCTCGAGCCTTCCCTCGCCGGCGAGCGACTCGAGACGCTCCGGGGAGACCGCATCCTCGGCCAGCAGCGAGCCGACCGCCGTTCGCCGCAGCTGCGCGAGGTAGCCGCCGCTTCCCAGCCGCTCACCGAGGTCACGGGCGATCGAGCGAACGTACGTCCCGGGCCCGCAGCGCAGGTCGACGCGCAGGTCGAGCCGGTCGACTTCTCGTTCCACGTCCAGCAGGTCGATGGCGTGGACCGCCACGGCCCGCGCCGCAAGCTCCACCGGCTCGCCCTGGCGCGCCAGGCGGTACGCCGAGCGACCGCCCACCTTGCGCGCAGAGAATGCCGGCGGTCGCTGCTCGAGGGTCCCCACGAAGGCCGCCAGCGCCTCGGGGACTCGCTCGTCGGCGGGAAGCGGGCCGCCGCGCTCGATCGGTCCCTGCGCGTCATCGGTCACAGAGCGCCAGCCGAGGCGGATGAGGGCCTCATAGCGCTCGTCACCGGCAGCCAGGTCGCGGCTGAAGCGCGTCGCCGCGCCGACCAGAATGGGCAGCACGCCTGAGGCCAGGGGATCCAGCGTTCCGGCGTGTCCGATGCGACGCATGCCGGTGAGCCGCCGCATGACGGCAACCATGTCGTGCGAGGTCGGACCGACCGGTTTGTCGAGGTTAACGACCCCCAGCATCGCCTCGCGCCAGCTCGCGCTCGCAGACAGCCAGCACCTCGGCTCGCGCCTCATCGAGCGGGACCTCGAGCGTGCAGCCGGCCGCTCGCGCATGCCCGCCACCCCCGAACTGGGTGGTGATCGCCACCGCATCGGCCCGCTCGCTGGTGCGCACCGAGACGCGGATCCGCTTCGGCTCCGCCTCCTTGAACAGGACGATGACGTCGGCCCCGCGGGTAAGGCCCATCAGGTCGACGAATCCCTCCGAGGCGCTCGCATCGTTGCCCGTCTCGGCCAGCATGGCCAGCCTCATCGAGGCGTGGATGACCCGGCCGGCCGCCCGCTCCTCGATGCCGGCCAGCATCAGCCCCCACAGCCGGAGCGTCGCGAATGGCTTGTCAGCGTAGATCGCGCGATTGATGGCCGACAACGGGGCACCCGCCTTCACCAGATCGGCGGCGACCCGCAGCGTGCGTGGCGTGGTATTGGGATGCGCGAAGGTGTGCGTGTCCTGAACGAGCCCCGCAGCGAGGCAGGTGGCCAGCTCGACATCGAGCGTGATCCCCAGCTCGGGAAGCATCAGCGCGACGATCTCGCAGGTGGCCGCCGCAGAAGCGTCGACCAGGTTTGCGGCGCCGAAGCGAGGGTTGCTGACGTGGTGATCGATGTTGACCAGCGTGGCGCGCTTGAGCCAGTCGGCGTGCTCGCGGGCGATGGTGCCCGTGCGGGCGAGATCCCCGGCATCGACGATGACCGCCACGTCCGGCTCCATCCGCGGCTCGCTCCGAACGCGGTCGACCCGCGGCAGGAAGGCGAGGAACGGAGGAATCGGGTCGCCTGCTACGACCTCCGCCTGCTTGCCCAGGCGCTCGGCGATGATCGCAATGGCCAGCGCGGCCCCGAGCGTGTCCCCGTCAGGGCTCTCGTGGCAGATGGCGGTGACGTGGTCGGCGCCCCGGATCGCGGCGATGACGGCTGGGAGATCGTCGGTCACCGGGATTCATCCTCGAGCCCGGGCCCTCGCTCCCGCTCCGGTGCCTCTTGCCCGTGCGGTGCCTCCTGCCCCTCGTGGCCGTTCTCGACCTCGTGCAGCAGGCGCAGCACTCGATCCCCCGCCTCGATCGAGTCGTCGCGGCGCATGGAGAGAGCCGGGACGTGGCGCAGTC
>VBKA01000051.1:8636-8866 GCA_005879815.1 Chloroflexota bacterium | reverse complement strand
AATGCGCGCGGCGCCGGAGATCAGCTGACCTCATAGTCGAGTGTATAGGTCGCCATCGGGCCCTTGGCGGCTTCGAAGCTGCCGTTGCCACTGATCCCCTCGAGCTGCTTCGTTCCGGAACCCGGGACGACCCACCAATCACCCGTGGAGGAGGTACCGTCGAAGTCGCCGCTCGCCTCGATGACGAACGTCCCAGCCTTGCCTCGGATCGAGCAGCGCATCAGCTGGTG
>VBKA01000051.1:0-8565 GCA_005879815.1 Chloroflexota bacterium | reverse complement strand
ATCGCCTCGAGCGCGCGTCAGCTTGCCTCCTGCCTCCAGGGACTCATAGGCGTCCTCCTCCATCGAGGTGATGCGGAACGTTCCGCTTGCGTTCACGGCGGTTGCATTGGTCATGACGCGATCGCTTCCGTGCCTCGAAATTGGATTGCGCATGCAAGGCGCGCACGGGTGATGCCAACGGCAATGCATCTCTCGCGGGAGGGTTCAAGTGCCGTCTCCACCGTCCTGGTACCTAATCCGCAAGGCTGTCCACCCAGGGAGGCGGCTGTGGAAAGGAATGTGGAAAACTTGGTGGACATACCCCCTTCACGCGGCGGTAGCGGCCCCCTACCATTCGCCGCCGACGCCTATCCTCGGCACTCATCATTCATCTTCCGGAGGCGCGAGTCACATGCCCGAGCTGGTGACGCATGACCATGCCACCGCAACGTCTGAACCTGCTGCAGAGGATCGTCCGCCCAAGGAGGTAGCGGATTTCATCCGCTACTGCCACCGTCGAAGACCTGCCGCCTGGCCCGAGCTGTACGACGTGATGTGCGGAATTGCCGCACGACGCGAGTTCAGAGGCTGGGGTACCGAGCAGCTCGGCGAGCGCGGGCTGACCTTTGCCCTATGGGGGATGCCGCGGCTGGCAACCTGGGTTCGAGCGACACTGGAACCATCGACCTAGGCTCCGACCACACGCGTCGACGCGTCGTCACCAGCCTGATCCGCGGCTCTCCGCGATACCGGCCGGAGCGCTGGAAACTAGCCTCGAACCCTCGCCATCGGCCGCCTGATGTTATCCACAAACGGGTCCCAGGACCCTCCCGGATATCCACAATCGGACCTTCAAAGCCCGCGAACGGCCTTCAGTAGGTGTGGCGGCGGGCCATCTCCTTCTCAATCAGGCGCTCCATGACCATGTACTTCTCGATGCGCCGGCGCAGCTCGTTGGCCTCCGGCGTATAGAGGTGCACGAAGTTCTGGAGCTCGAGTGAGAGCTTGCGGCTGAACATGCGCGCATGGTCAAGATTGCGGCGCAGGAGCACCTGGTCCATACGGCGCAGGTGCTCCTCGTTGAGCAGGTCGTCATCGCGCAGCAGCTGACGATCGAGCTCAATCTGCGGGGTCTGCAGCTGGACCTTGGGCGGCTGCTGGGATTCGTCGGCCATCGCTCAGGCAGTCTACCGTCTGACCATGGCGGGCACCGCCCTGGACACCGGCCCGATCGCTCGCCCACCCGTGGGATGCCTGTTGTCAGGCGCGCGCGAGCGCGCGATGGGTCCCAAATGGTTCAGCCAACGCGCTGTTGACACTCACCGTCGGTGCTCACCTTCATCGGCGTGACCGGCGCGCTCTGGCACATGGCTTGGTGGATCGGCGCCGCCTTCGTGGGCATGGCAATGGTCAGCCAAGCCGTCTTCTTCGTGGCGATGGCGTCAACTGCCGCCAGGGCGCGACCTGGAGAACGCCGGCGGGGGAGACGGAACCGGAGCGCAAATAGGCGCGATGCAGGAGGACGCCATCGCCACTGGGAAGCGCAGCGTCCGGTGCCGCGCGTCGGGACAAAGGACCCTTAGTTAGTCGCTCAGGAGAAGGGGCATGCTAAGAATGGCGACCCGCTACCGACGGTAAATCCCCCACTATTCGTGCGTAAACTCAGCGTCTCATCACCGTCCCCGTAGCTCAGTGGACAGAGCGGCTGCCTTCTAAGCAGCGGGTCGCAGGTTCGAATCCTGCCGGGGACGCCAAATCTTCGAACCGTGCTCATGGCGAGCGGATAACTCCCCGCCCGGAAGATCGAAGACACCCAGAGAGAGGCGTACAACCTCTCGGCCAAAGGCTCGACCTGGGCTAAAGCCGCTAGCGCGCGCAATGCCGCTCTCATCGTGGCCATCTACGACACCTCGCAGGCCGGCGTGGCAGCTGCCTACGGGTCCTACGGCACCGCAACGACTTGGTTGAACCGCGCCGAGTCGGAGATCGCTACGGCGAACCGGAATGTGGCCACCATGAACGCCGAAATCACCAAGATGAATAGTCTCATCGACCAGGTCGATGGCATGTTGGCCACAGCGGGGAGCGGGCTCGGCGTGTGTGGAACGAGCACCGGCTCGTCGTAGCCTGGAGGGAGGTCAGGCGTGAATTCGATGTCGGGTACGAGCCTGGTGGTCGCCGCTAGGAAGCAGACCGGCGGCGTCCTCGGCAACCTGACGTTCGCCCTCCTCGTCGTGGATGCGGTGCTGGCGGGGGTGATCGCCGCCCTCTTCGTCTGGGTCTCCGTCGGCCTGGTGGTCGATTCCACCACGGCGGCCAGCGACACCTGGGTCAATCTTCTCGATACAGCCAGTACCATCCTGGCGCTGGCCAGCCTGGCGACCGCGGTGGCCTACCTCATCTGGCTCTATCGGGCCGTCGCCACCATCAGGAAGATCGGCCTTTGGTAGGCCGGTCGCCTCGCCCTGGATGGCGGTGATCTGGTGGTTTGTGCCGGTCGCTTGGTTTGTCATGCCCTACCGGGTGGTCCGCGACCTTCACGCCCGATCTGCCCCGGACGACCATTCCTTCGGTGGCCGCCTTGTCATCTTGTGGTGGACCACGTGCCTGGTCTCGCTCGTCCTGTACGTCATCACCCGGGTGGTTACCGACATGATCGAGACGGTCGGTGAGGCGCAAGGCTTGGCTCTCCTCGCCCTCGCCTACAGCCTCTCGCTTCTGGTCGCTGCCGCCCTGGCCGCCATGACAGTGCGGGCTATCTCACGCGGCCAGCAGCGTCTGCTCACTTCATCCGATCAGCCCGCGATCGGCAGCGATCTGCCAGGTTGATCGCTCATATGCAGTGGGCGCTGGGAAAGATGGCGGCTCGATCTCCGATACCTCGGCACCGAATCTAGCCCGCCACCTTCCCTGCACCCGCAAGAATCGTTGACGGCCTCGCCGCTGCCCACAAGCTGGGTGGCGCCCCCTGGCAACAGCCTCGGCCTTCGTCAGTTCGTCCACAGGACAGCGCGGAAAGCGGCATCTCCGACGGTAAAGCTGTCTCCGACGATCTGACCGAGGTCGTTGACGTCGCTCGCGGCGCTGGACGTTCCGCCCAGCGTCCCGAGATCGGTCATCCTGCCGGCCTGCCACAGGAAGGCATGGTCCGCGGTGTCGCCGGCGGTGTAGCTATCTCCGACAACCTGGCCGCGGTCGTTGATGGCGAGGGCCTCGCTCTCGGTTCCGCCGAGCGTCCCGAGGTCGGTCATCCTGCCTTCGTGCCACAGGAACGAGTGCGTCGCGACGTCGCCGGCGGTATAGCTATCTCCGACCACCTGACCGCGGTCGTTGATGGCGGTGGCCTCGCTCGAGGTCCCGCCCAGCGTCCCGAGATCGACAATCGACGTATTGGCGGACGCGGGTGGCGCAACCAGCGCCGCTATCGCCGCGGCCATGAATGTTGTGCGGATAAGGCGTTTCATGCGACTAACCTCGCGGCGTGCTCCCATTGGCGAACAAGTGCTCGCTCAGGAGGGACCGTACGACTGGGGAACTGCGGAGCGACTGCGGCAAGCCAACCCAGGTTGGTTCAGCGACGACCTAGCGTTCAATGGACCCCCCGTGGGCTTCTGGCGACAGGTGGCAGTCCTATGGGTTGGTGCGTCACGGTGGCGCGGGAGACGATAACTATTGCGATTTCGCTCGTGTATCTACGCTCGCTGCTACAGCGCAGAGGCAGGACTACCTTCTAAGCAGCGGGTCGAAGGTTCGAATCCTGCCGGGGACGCCATGCGCAAGTGCGGCCTCAAATGACCGTCCGCCTAGGTCGTCCGACCTTGCGAGCCTTCCAGACCTCTTCGGCGGGCCACCGCCGTCCCCACTCTCCTCTCGTGAACTCGTAACGAGTCTTCGCCCCCCGCGGGGCCTGGATCTCGATCAGGTCGATGACTTCGAAGCCGCTCCGACGGAGCAGGCGGATCCAGTCTCCATGCGAGATATGGAACTCGACGCTGTCGTCGTCGGGCCACTCAAAACGGTGCATGCCGAACTGGTCCCGTCGTAGCCGGTCGGTCGACGGGCCCTCGACGAGTGTGTCCGGCACGGTGAGCATTTGAATCACACTGTTGGCAAGGAAGATGAGCTCCCCGCCCGAGCGCAGGAGGCGAGCCGCCTCCGGGACCCAGAGATATGGGTCGCACCAGATTGCGGCGCCGTACTCACTGATGGCGATGTCGTAGCTCGCGTCGGCGAATGGCGTGCGCTCCGCATTGCCCAGGTAAAGAGGAAACTCGAGTCGATCCTCGCGCTGGAGGAGTCGAGCGGTCTCCAGCTGCGCGGGCGAGTTGTCGATGCCTGTGGTGCGTGCCCCACGCCGCGCAAGCCATGCTGAGACGTATGCCGTGCCACAGCCCAGCTCGATCACATCGCGACCATTGATTGCGTCTGGAAGCAGGTGAAGCTCTGACTCGGGCACTCCCCAGATGCCCCAGGTGGGCTCGGACTGTGCCCAGTGCCTCGCTCCCGCCTCGGCGTATTCCTGCGCCAACGCATCCCAATGCAGGCGGTTGCGCGCCACGTAATCCGGAAGATCGGCGTGCGCGCTCACCAAGCCATCGTAGTGCCGCGAGGCTGCAACAGAGAGCGAGCTCACGGTTGGCATGCCGAGCTGCCGCAGTGGCGCCGAAGTGGCTCTGCTCAAACTGGCCGCATGACGTTAACGAACATGCGCGTGGCTGCCTGGCCCGAAGACCGTCTATCGGACCGGTCCTAGAATCCGGGCGGCAATGGAGATTTTCCCCGGCCTGCACGCGGTCAAGCTGCGCAGCTGTACGGCGTACCTGATCGCGGAAGAGCGCCTGACGCTGATCGACGCCGGCCTGCCGGGTTCGAAGGCGCCGCTCGTTCGGTACCTGGGCACCATCGGGCGCGATCTCGGCGAGCTCGACCGCATCATCTGCACGCACGGGCATCCCGACCATATCGGCGGCGTCCGAGAGCTGGCCGACAGCGGGGCGGAGGTCCTCATCCATCCCGATGACCTGGCGGGCGTTGGGGTTAGCCTGCAGGAGGTCATGCGCGCCAGGAGCCGCGGTCACCTGCTGCACTTCATCACTCCCCATCCCGGCGAAGCGACCCCCATCGTCGACGGTGACGTGATCCCGGTGCTCGGCGGCCTTCAGGTCATCCACACGCCGGGGCACACGCCGGGCAGCATCTGTCTCTGGGCGCCGCGTCATCGGCTCCTCTTCACCGGCGATGTCCTCCAGGTCCGATGGGGCCGGCTGACCTATGCCAGCGCCTTCTTCAGCCACGACTACCCCGCGGCGCGTGCCGCCGTCGCTCGGCTCGCGACGCTGGATGTCGCGACGATCGCCCTGGCGCACTATGGACTCTGGCAGCGGGACGCCAATGCGCGACTGCGAGCGCTCGCGGCGGCGGCGGGCTAGGTCGGACGGAGCTCGCGACCCTTACGAAGGACGTGCTCGTAGGCGCGCGACTCCCGCACCACGTGCATGCCACCGCGCTCATACAGTCGGGTGGCGCCGGTAAGGCTCTGGGAGTCGACGTGCAGCGCGATCCGCCGCTTGCCGCGGCGGTAGAGCTCGGCGAACGAGTGTCGGAGCAGGCTCAGTCCGACGCCTCGGCCACGCCACGCGGGACGAACGCCCAGCGTCCCTACATATCCGGAGTCGGTCCTGCCGAGCTGGTCCAGGAGGCACAGCGAGATGCCGGCGATCTCGTCGTTGTCGACGGCGAGAAACCAGAGCGTGGGGTCGTACGGGAAGACCATGGTCGCAATTTGCAACCAGGTTTCGTACGGTCTCGGCATGAAGCCGTAGTGGTCCGCGAATGCCTCCATCTCGGCCTGGTAGATGGCGGGTTCGTCCTCGCCGCGCCTGGCGGTACGAAGTTGCAGCGGTGACCGCAGGGGTGGGACCGAAGGCTCCTCTTCCAGGTCGATCTCCATCTCCCAGTTCATCCGCTCGAACTGCCAGCCGGACCGTTCGAAGATCTCCTGCATCGCTCGATTGACGCCCGACGTGTTGCTGTGCAGCGCCACCCTCAGGTCGGGGGTGGCAAGGTCTGCGGCCCGTCGCCCGCGCTCCGCAGCCCAGGCAAGCAATGCCTCGGCCACGCCTGACGCGAGGGCTCTGCGGAGAACCCGGATGAACACGAAAGGAGCCACGTGCTGCTCGTCGCTGTCGTAGAACTCGACCACGCCCACCAGCCGGCCGCCGGTGTCCATCACGAGGCGCGCATCGGTCTGGGGATCAAAGCCGGGCGCGTTGTAGCTCTCCCGTACGGCCTGCAGCGTGACGTCGGACACCCCGTCGTCGGCGATCGCGGTCGCCTCGCACAGGGCCGTCACCGCGGCACTGTCGGCGTCCGGCTCAACCGCCTTAGCACTGAACCCCATAGGCAGGTTCGGCATCGAGAGCTCCGAGACAGTCACAGCGCCTCCACTGCCGCGCGGACCTGCTCGGTCGCCTCGGTTGGATCGGCGTCCGGGCCGAAGCGCAGCGGCTTCCCGAAGACGATCTCGAGGTCGCCGCGCCACGGCATGCCCGGAGCGTCCATGTCCACGCGACTGTGCTGAAGGACCTTCAGCCGCATGGGCACCACCGGAACGGCCCCCAGGATGGCGACCAGGCCGGTGCCCGACTTGAACGGCTGCAACGGGCCGTCCACGGTCATCTTGCCCTCGGGATAGATCAGGATCGAGAAGCCCCGATCCAGCCGCGCGCCGAGCAGCTCGAGGCTGCGCCTGGCGGCTCCCTCGCGGTTGACGGGAAACGCATTGCCCAGCAGCCCAGCCAGGAAGCCATGCCACCACGTGTCGAAGATAGAGTCCTGCGCCGCCGCCACGGCCATCTTCCAGCGCCAGCCGACCGGGATGGCGCAGATGATGGGCGCGTTGTCGTTGTGCATGTGGTGGTTGGGCGTGAATAGGACCGGCCCCTTGAGCCCGCGCAGGTTCTCCAGGCCAACAGTCCGGCGCCGGTAGAAGATGGTGAGCAGCAGCTGTCCGACTGTCTGCTGCAGGCCGATGCCGATGGCCCGCACAACCGGATTGAGCGGCCAGCCGAAGATGCCCTCCTCCCGCTTGGCGCCGGCCGCGGCGTCGACCATCGACTGCAGCTCGGCCAGCGTCGCGTCCGGATCGAGCTCGGCATCGTCGATGTAGGCGCCCAGCTCCTCCTCGATCAGGCTCAGCAGCTCGACCTTGCCCAGCGAATCGAGCCCCAGGTCCGAGGCGATGCGGGCCTCGGGTCGAACCGCGCCAGCGTCGATGCCCTCCATGCGCGCGACCAGATGCTCGATGGGGGATCGCGCCGCTGCCGCCTCGCTTGACTGGTCTGCTCCCGGCCGGGTGCCGGCATCCTCCTGGCCGCGAAGCCACTCCAGGATCGTCGCCTTCTTGACCTTGAGGGTCGACGTACGCGGCAGATCCTCCTCCGGCCACACGGAGAATCCCCGAATCTGCTGGTTCGGCGCCAGCTGCGTGTTCGCCGTTCGCACCACGTCGGCGGCGTCATCGGCATCGCGGAGAAGCAGGACCGCGTGGACCTGCGTCTCGCCGGCGGCGTTCTCGGTACCGACCACCGCCGAGTCGTGCACGCGAGCGTCGCGGGCGAGCGTGTTCTCGACGTCCTCCGGATAGACCTTGGTCCCGTCCGCCAGGGCGAGCATGTCCTTCTTGCGGCCGTGCAGAGTGAGGAAGCGGTCCGCGTCCAGCGTCCCGAGATCGCCGGTGTGGTACCAGCCGTCGCGGAGCACCTGCTCGGTCGCCTCGGGCTTGTCGAAGTAGCCCTGGAACACATTGGCGCCACTGACCACCACCTCGCCATCGGCGGCGATGCGCACCTCGACGCCGGGGATCGGCTGGCCCACGGTGCCAAGCTTGTTGGCCTCCAGGCGGGTCATGGAGATGACGGGCGACGTCTCGGTGGCGCCGTAGCCCTGAAGCGCGATGACGCCGATCTCTTCCCAACGCTGTGCGAGGACCGGGCTGAGGGGTGCTCCGCCGAGGGCGACGTACCGCAGGCCCCCGATCTGGTTGAGGACCGGCCAGAAGAGGAGCCGGCGCAGTGGCACCGGCAGGTGGCGAGCGATCGAGTGCAGCCGCTCGAATGCCTCGTGGCGGCCGGAGGCGTCGACGCGGCGCTGGATGGCATTGTCGAGCAGCTTGAGGACCTGCGGCACCGCCAGCAGCATGGTGACCCGCTGGTCGCGGAACGTCTTGGCCAGGACCGACGGCTGCAGGCTCGTGGGATACACGATCATCGCGCCGGCCAGCAGGGGAGCCAGGAACCCCGGATTCATCCCGTACATGTGCGAGAGCGGCAGGATCGAGAGGATCCGGGTCTCGGTCCCGAGTGGCACGACGCGCTGCAGCGAGGTGCTGTTCGACACGATGTTGCGGTGGCTGAGCATGACGCCCTTCGGCTCGCCGGTGCTTCCCGAGGTGAACACGATCTCGGCGAGCGCGCCCGGATCGGCCTGGGGCGCCGGTGCCGCCGCGGCGCCAGTGGCGCGATCGACGAGCGACTCGACAGTGAGCACGGGAAGCTCGAGTCGGCTCGCCGACTTCAGGGTCGGCAT
>VBKA01000281.1:289-4340 GCA_005879815.1 Chloroflexota bacterium | reverse complement strand
TCATCGACGAGCACCGCACGGTGCGCACGGCATTGGGTCTCTTCGACCTCTCCCACATGGGCGAGCTGCTGGTCTCCGGTCCCGACGCGCTGGCCTACCTGCGCTACTGCGTGATCTCTGATCCCGGCGGCCTCGCTCCCGGACAGGCCCAGTACTCGATGCTCTGCGCGCGCGATGGCGGGGTGATCGACGACCTCATCATCTACCGCATCCACGAGGGGTACCTGCTCGTCTGCAACGCGGCCAACCGCGAGGCGGACGTCGCGCACCTGCGCGGGCTGCTTGCCCCGGGCGGGTTCAACGCCACGCTCGAGGACCGCAGCGACGCCACGGGCCTGGTCGCGCCGCAGGGTCCGCGCGCCGTCGAGCTGCTCAAGACCCTGACCGACGCCGACATCGACGGTCTCGGCTACTACCACGCGACTCCCGGCGTGGTGGCGGGCATCGAGTGCCTCATCGCGCGAACCGGCTATACCGGCGAGGACGGCTTCGAGCTCTTCTGCCTGGCCGCCCAGACCCAATCGCTCTGGCAGGCGGTGTACGACGCCGGACAGGCCTTTGGTCTCAAGCCCTGCGGGCTCGGTAGCCGCGACACGCTGCGACTCGAGGCGGGGATGCCGCTCTACGGCAACGAGCTGGACCGCGATCACAACCCGTACGAGGCCAACATGGGCTGGGCGGTCAAGCTCGAAAAGGGGGAGTTCGTGGGCCGTGCCGCCCTCTCTCGCATCCGCGAGCGTGGTGCCCGACGGCGGCTGGTCGGCCTGGTCATGCGCGACAACGCGGTCGCGCGCCACGGCTACCAGGTCCGGGCTCAAGGCAACGGATCGGGCGTGGTGACAAGTGGAACCGCGTCCCCCACGCTCAACGAGAAGATCGCGATGGCCTACCTGCCAGCTCCGGCGGCAAGCGTGGGTAGCGAGGTCGAGGTGCTTGTGCGTGGACGCCCGTACCGCGCCGAGCAGGTAAAGTTGCCGTTCTACCGCAGGGCGCGCTGAGGGGAGGCGCATCGGCGGCAGATCCACTCGTCAGCAGCCCGTCCGCCGCCGGTCCGTTCGGTGCCGGACGTCGGACGTCCACCGCATGGAGCCCACGATCGCGTGACCTACCCGGATGACCTCCGCTATTCCAAGGACCATGAATGGGTGCGCGCCGACGGGTCGACGGCGACCATCGGCATCACCAGCTTCGCGGCCGACGAGCTGGGCGACATCGTGTTCGTCGAGCTCCCCGAGGTGGGCGCGGCGCTGAAGCAGTTCGCGGCCTTCGGCGTGGTCGAGAGCGTGAAGGCGGTGAGTGACCTGTTTGCACCGCTCTCCGGCACGGTCAGCGAGGTGAACGCCCGCCTGCAGACCGAGCCGGAGCTCCTCAACAGCGACCCGTTCGGCGACGGATGGATCGCCAGGATCGACGTGGCCGATGGCGACGAGCTGAAGGAGCTGCTTGACGCGGACGGCTACGCCAAGCTGACCAGCTGAGGACCGCACGGCGATGGCCTACGCCCCGCACACGCTCGATGACCGCGAGGCCATGCTCGCCGCCATCGGCGTCGGTTCAGTGGACGAGCTCTTCGCCGACATCCCGGACTCGGTGCGGGCTCGGGACTTCGCAATCCCGCCGCCCCTCACCGAGCAGGAGGTGCGCCGCGAGCTGACGCGCCTGGCGGGACGGAATCGGATCCCCGAGGTCAGCTTCCTGGGCGCCGGCGCGTACCGGCATCTCGTTCCGGCGGCGGTCATGGAGGTAATCGGACGCAGCGAGTTCGCCACCGCCTACACGCCGTACCAGCCCGAGGTCAGCCAGGGCACGCTGCAGAGCATCTATGAGTTCCAGACGCTGGTCTGCGAGCTGACCGGTATGGAGGTGGCAAGCGCCAGCCACTACGACGGAGCGACCGCCACCGCGGAGGCGGCGCTCATGGCCTGCCGCCTGACCCACCGCGACACCGTGGCGATCTCTTCTGCGGTCAACCCACAGGTTCGCCGAGTCCTCGACACCTACTGCTCCGGTCCAGGGATCCGGGTCATCGAGGTGCCCGCAGACATCGCCGAAGGGGGGAGCGGACTCACGCCGATCGATGCGGCCGAGTCGTCGCTCGACGAGCACGTCGCGTGCCTGGTCGTCCAGCAGCCGAACTTCTTTGGCGGGATCGAGCCGATGGCGGAGCTCGCGGCGAACGCTCATAAGCATGGCGCGCTCTTCGTGGCCGTGGTCGAGCCGACCTCGCTCGCCATCCTAGAGGCACCGGGCGCCTACGGCGCCGACATCGTCGCCGCCGAGGGACAGCCGCTCGGCATCCCGCTCAGCTTTGGTGGGCCTTACGTGGGCCTCATGGCGGCACGCATGGACTCGGAGCGGCAGATGCCGGGTCGACTGGTGGGCGCCACGCGCGATGCCGCGGGCCGGCGGGGCTACGTGCTCACCCTGCAGGCTCGCGAGCAGCCGGGAAAAGGCGGCCAGCAACATCTGCACCAACCAGGCGCTCTGCGCGCTCGCGGCGACCGCCTACCTTTCCGCGGTCGGACCTGAAGGCCTGCGAGAGGTGGCCGAGCTGTCGATGGTCCAGACCCGACACGCCGTCTCCGCGCTGGAGGCCGCGGGAGTAGGCCAGCGACGGTTCAGCGCGCCTTACTTTGCCGAGGCGGCGGTTCGCATCCCGGACGCGAAACGACGGCACGCAGCGCTCGCCGACCAGGGAATCCTGG
Organism: Chloroflexota bacterium; assembly: GCA_005879815.1. Taxonomy (GTDB): domain Bacteria; phylum Chloroflexota; class Limnocylindria; order QHBO01; family QHBO01; genus CF-82. The sequence continues at coordinate 1,635 of VBKA01000281.1, read as the reverse complement.
CCGGCTTCCCGCTGGAGGATGCGTATCCGGCGTTGCGGAACTGCCTGCTCGTCGCCGCCACCGAGCTGACCACCGACGACGACGTCGCGCGGCTGGTCGAGGCGCTCGAGGCGACCGCATGAGCGTCACCGAACGACCCGCGCCGCCGGCCGGAGCCCCTCCCGACGGGGATGCCTCCGGGCGTGGCGCGGCGTTCAGCTCGCTGGTCGGCGGCGACGAGCTGCGCGTCTTGCAGCCCCTCATCTTCGCGTCGTCGCGGCCCGGCCGGCGCGACGTCCGGTTCCCGAAGCCGTCGGAGGCGGCACAGGCGGCTGCCGCCTCGCAGCCCGAGTTGCCGGCCGAAGCGCTGCGGACCGCGGCGGCCCGACTGCCGGAGGTGAGCGAGCTCGACCTCCTTCGCCACTTCAATCGGCTCAGCCACCTGAACCACGCCATCGACCTCGGGTTCTACCCACTGGGCTCGTGCACGATGAAATACAACCCCAAGGTCAACGAGTGGGCCGCCCGCCTCCCGGGACTGAGCGAGTCCCATCCCCTGGATCCGCCCGAGCTGAGCCAGGGAAGCCTCGAGATCCAATGGCTCCTCGCCGAGCTGCTGCGCGAGATCAGCGGCATGGCCGCCGTCAGCCTCCAACCGGCCGCCGGTGCGCAGGGGGAGCTGACCGGCCTGCTGATGGCCCGCGCCTACCATCGGTCCAGGGGAGAGGGCGAGCAACGCACCACGGTGTTGGTACCCGACAGCTCGCATGGGACGAACCCGGCGACCGCGACGATGGTCGGCTATCGGACGATCACCATTCCCTCCAACGAGCGTGGCGGGATCGACCTGGCCGCGTTGCGGGACGCGCTTGGTCCGGACACGGCCGCGCTGATGATCACAAACCCCTCGACGCTGGGCATCTTCGAGGACCAGATTGACCAGGTGGTGGCGGCTGTCCACGAGGCCGGCGCAATCGCGTACATGGATGGCGCCAACCTGAATGCCATCCTCGGCCGCTTCCGGGCCGGGGACGCCGGTTTCGACGTCATGCACTTCAACCTGCACAAGACCTTCTCGACGCCGCACGGCGGCGGGGGACCGGGGGCGGGACCGGTTGGGGTCAGCGAGCGCCTGGCGCCGTTCCTGCCCGAGCCCTTGACGTTGCTCGCAGAAGGCAGCCCAGAAGAGGTCAAGCGCAACGCCTGGGCAGGTCGCACGACTCCGGGCGCGCGCTTTGGGCTGGAGGCGGACGGGACGCGTGCGCAGAGCATCGGCAAGGTCCGCGCCTTCGCCGGCAACTTCGGCATGCACCTGCGTGCCTACACCTATATCCGTAGCAACGGCGACGCAGGGCTTCGTGAGGTCA
>VBKA01000281.1:0-250 GCA_005879815.1 Chloroflexota bacterium | reverse complement strand
GCCCTACGACCGCATCTGCAAGCACGAGGTGGTCTTCAGCGGTCGGCGTCAGAAGCGCGAGCACGGGGTAACCACCCTGGACATCGCCAAGGCGATCCTCGACTACGGGATCCACCCGCCCACGATCTACTTCCCCCTGATCGTCGAGGAGGCATTGATGATCGAGCCGACCGAGACGGAAAGCCTCGAGACGCTCGATCGCTTCGTAGCGGTCATGCACGAGATCGCGGAGCGCGCCACGCGCGATCCT
>VBKA01000050.1 GCA_005879815.1 Chloroflexota bacterium | reverse complement strand
CTATTCACCAATGGGATCGAGTGGTTCGGCCATAAGCTGAACCTGGCCGAAGGGGCAGTCGGCAGCGTCCTGGCAGCGGTGGCCACCGCGATGCCGGAGACCCTGATCCCGGTCATCGCCATCGTGGGACCGATCGTGCTCGGCGGCGATCCCGGCAACTCCGCCGAGGTGGGCGTCGGCGCCATCTTGGGGGCGCCCTTCATGCTATCCACGCTGGCGATGTTCGTCACCGGCGCCGGCGTCATCATCCTGGCCCGTCGTGGACGGCGGGGGACGGACCTGCGGGTGAGCGTGGGGGTGCTGGGCCGCGACGTCCTGTTCTTCCTCGTCGCCTACGCGGTGGCCATCGGCGCGGCCTTCCTGCCGGCATCGGTCCATTGGCTCAAGTGGCCGGTGGCGGCTGCCCTGCTGGTGTGCTACGCGGTCTACGTGCGTGCCCACTTCACCGACGAGCCCGCGGAGACCGATCCGGCCGACCTGAACCGCCTGCACCTGAGCCGCCTCGGCGAGCTGGGCCGTTCGGAGCTCGACGTCGAGCTGCTCCCGGGCGCGCACGACGACGCCGACGCGGAGGTGCCCGTGCCCCGTCTACGCGTGATCGTCACACAGGTGATGATCGCGTTGGCGGCGATCATCGCCGGGGCGCAGATCTTCGTTGGCGCGGTCGAGCATCTCTCGCAGACGGTCGGTCTCGACCCGCGAATCCTGGCGCTGGTCATCGCGCCAATCGCGACCGAGCTACCCGAGAAGTTCAACTCGCTGCTCTGGGTCGGGTCCGGCAAGGACACGCTGGCGATGGGCAACATCACCGGTGCGATGGTCTTCCAGAGCTGCATCCCCACGGTGCTGGGTATCGCCTTCACCGAGTGGACCTTTGGGGCGGCCAGCGCCCTTTCGTTCGCCTCCGCCGGCGCCGCCTTCCTGGCCACGGCGCTGATCTTCGGAATGATGCAGCGGGCCGGGCGGCTGAGCGCCTGGACGCTCCTCCTCGGCGGTCCCATCTACGTCATCTACATCTTCGCGGCGCTCACCCTGCAGGCGCCGGTGGGGGCAGCCCACTGATTCCGCAAGGTCCCCGTCCCCGGGGCGGGCTCGGAACTTGCAGTGGCTATACTGTGGCGGCCGCCTTTGCTGGCCCGCGTGCACCGCGCGGACCCGGCCCATGAGGAGTGCACCTTGCTGAAGCAGGCCACCTCGACGCCCCCTGTCGTGACCGATCTGACGACCGACCTGTGGGCCTTTTTCCGCGGTGGGTTCGTTCCGCTTCGCGACGCAAACGTCAGCGTCATGACCCACGCGCTCAACTACGGTACGGCGGTCTTCGAAGGCATCCGCGCCTACTGGAACGCCGACGCCAAGCAGCTGTACGCCCTCGACCTGGTGCCCCACTTCGCACGGATCGTTCGCTCTGCCTCCCTGCTCTACATGCAGGTCCCATACACGCCCGAGCAGATGGCGGACTTCACGGTCGAGCTCCTGCGACGCGATGGGTTGCAGGAGGACACCTACGTCCGGCCGCTCATCTACAAGTCGAGCGAGCTCATCGGCGTCCGGCTGCACAACCTCGACGCCGATTTCACGATGTTCGCTATCCCGTTCGGCAAGTACATCGATACGGAATCCGGCGTCCGGGCCCAGGTGAGCAGCTGGCGACGGACCGATGACAACGCCATCCCGGCGCGCGGCAAGATCACGGGGGCCTACGTGAACTCGGCGCTCGCCAAGAGCGAGGCGCAGCTGAACGGATTCGACGAGGCGATCGTGCTGACGCAGGACGGCCATGTCAGCGAGGGGAGCGCCGAGAACCTGTTCATAGTGCGCGACGGGACGATGATCACGCCCGCGGTCACCGATAACGTGCTGGAAGGGATCACGCGTGCCCGCCTCCTGGACGTGGCCGGCGACCTGGGGATCCCGGTGATCCAGCGCTCGATCGATCGCACCGAGCTGTACAACGCCAATGAGGTGTTCCTGTGCGGCACTGGTGCCCAGGTCTCGGCCGTGGTGGAGATCGATCGACGGCTGGTGAGCGATGGACGGCCCGGCCCGATCACGACTCGTCTATCACGCACGTACTTCGAGGCGGTGCGCGGGAGGCTCGACGCCTACCATTCCTGGCTGACACCCATCTACTAGGGAGACGGGCGCGGGTCCGGCCGGGGCCGCCCGACCGGTGGAAGGCTCATGGTCGAGGATGCGCAGGTCGATCGGTACCGCTGGCTCCAGCGTGTGCTGGAGATGGTGCCGGGGCTCATCAGCTGGGCCATCATCCTGGGCCCCATCTGGCTCAGCTTCAGCAATCCGTGGCTGGTTGCCTATTTCGTCCTGACATTCGACTTCTACATGCTCTGCCGCTCCCTGTGGTTGGGCGTCACGGTGGTGATCGGCTTTCGACGAGTGCGCCGAGTGCTGGCGACCGACTGGAACGCGCGGCTGGAGAGTGTCGAGCCGCCAGGGGTCGGCGCACCGGCCGTTGGCGAGCTGATCCAGCTGGCTCTCATCCCCACCTACACCGAGCCCCTCGACAAGCTGCGCAACACGGTTCGCGCGCTCGCGGACGCCGCGTGGCCAACGGAGCGCAAGATCTGCGCGATCATCACCCGCGAGTCGGATGCGGAGGGGATCGCCAACGTCCAGACCCTGCGCAAGGAGTTCCGCAAGTCGTTCGCCGAATTCATCCATATCCTGGATCCGCTCGAGCCGGGAATCGTGATCGGCAAGAGCAGCGCGATGGCCTGGGGCGGCCGCTACCTGTATCGGCTCCTGGTCCGCGAGCGCGGCATGGATGCCTCACGCATCCTGATCACCGACCTCGACGCGGACTTCCGCGTCCATCCCCAGTACTTCAACTACCTGGCCTGGGTACACCTGAGCGATGAGAACCGGGACACCCAGCTCTACCAGCCGATCCCGTTCTTCCACAACAACATCTGGGAGGCGCCTGTCCTGCTGCGCCTCTTCGCCGCGATGCTGACCCAGCTGCAGCTGTGGCGCAGCGTGATGCCGGAGAAGCTCATCTCGTTCTCGAGCTATTCGACCACGCTGAAGATGGTCCACGAGGTGGGCTACTGGGCCACCGACGCCATTCCGGAGGACAGCCGCTTCTACTGGAAGAGCTACTTCACCTACGGCGACCGATTCCGCGCGGTCCCCCTGTTCATCCCTATCTATGGCGACGCGGTCCGCGCGCGCTCGTATTGGCGCTCGATGATGACCCAGTACATCCAGGCCCGCCGCTGGGCGTGGGGCGTGACGGACATCCCGTACGTGGTGCAGAACGCCATCCGCCATTCGGAGATCCCGCTCCTTTCCCGCGTGTGGCGGGTCCTCAACCTGTTCTGGGAGCACATCAGCTGGGCCATCGGGCCGTTCGTCATCACCTTTGGCGCGTTGATCCCGCTGATCCTGAACCCGGCCTTCGGGCAGACCATCCTGGGCCAGAACCTGCCGATCTACGCCAGCACCATGCTGAGCACGGCATTGCTGGCGCTGGCCGTGATGATCTTCATCGAGAACTCGATCGTCCCTCGACGGCCGGCCTCCTGGGGGTGGTTCCCGAGGCTCGTCAGCTACGTGCAATGGATCGGGCTGCCTATCATCGGCATCCTGTTCAGCAACCTGCCAGCGCTCGATGCGCAGACGCGGCTGCTGACCGGTCGCTACCTCGAGTACCGCGTGACGGAGAAGGCCTAGGCCGTGCCTGACGAGACGATGCCCATCGCGCGCGTCGTCCTCGCCCGCGAGGTTGGCAGGATCCTGGCCCTGCCGCTGCTGCTGGGCCTGACCGGCCTGTCGGCAGCGGGAGCCGGTCTGCTGCTCGGCGGGATGGCGGAGCCGGCCGCGGTGGTCGGGGGGGCGATCGCCATCGCCGGCGCCATCCTGCTCGCGGTTGTTCCCCTCAGCCTGCGCATGGACGTCGAGGTGGGCGGCCTTCGACTGCAATGGCTCGGCGGCAGCCGGCGGTTCCAGCTCGCGCGCGGACCGGTCACCCGGGTCGCACTGACCGGTCCATCAGCCGGCTCGATCCACAGCCGATTCCCGGTGCTCGGCTGGTCGTTCGGCGGCGCCCTGCTTCGGGGCGAGGAGCGGATCGTGCTGGTCCGCCTGGCTCGGACACCGACGGTCATCGTGGTGCCCACCGATGCCGGTCGATTGGCGATCGGTGCTGCATCGGAAGCCGATCTGCTCGATGCGCTGGGTGCCGCCGCGCGTGTGCAACAGCGGCTGGACGAGGTGAGCGGACGGGTGCTGGCCGCGTTCCCCGATGGGCTCAGGGCGCTCGAGCAGCCGCCGGCCACAGCGCCCACCGAAGAGGAGCAGAAGGACCGGGACGACGCTGAGCGGTTCCTGACGGGAATCGAGCGCTCGCAGCTGGAGGCCCGCCTGGCTGCTGCACGAGAAGCAGCGCTGGTCGCGGCAGAGGCCGAGCGTCGCGCCGCGCTCGAGGCCGGTGCAGGAGAGGGTCCGACGGCGGTCGCTCCTCCCCGGCGCACCTACGCGCCCGGGGAGGAGGCGCCAATCTCGGCTCCGAGCGCCGCCCGGGAGCGGCGTGCGGCATCCTGGTCACGGCCCGCGTGGGCGACGGACGCCGTGGTACGCACCCTCGGGACGATCAGCTGGGCGTTGGTGCCTTTGGTGGCCTCGCTCGGGGCCTGGGGGCTGGCGGAGGCCAACCAGGCCCTGGCGTTCGATGGTGGCACGTGGTCTCGCCTGGTTGCCCTGGGGCTGACCTTGGGTGGGCCGGCGGCGGCCCTGGCGGTGGTGGCCGCCCGAACCTGGTGGCCGCGCCTCACTGGACTCATCGCCGTCGGCGCCCTGGCCTCCCTGGTCCTGACCGCTCGAGCCGTAGTGCCCTGAATTGACACGCTCTCGCGGCACTGCGACGATCGGGCGGACAGTCCCAAGACGACGATGACGGAGCCGGCGCGGCCGTCGGAACGGAGCCAGGAGCGAGCCCGGAGGGTGGAAGCGGGCGGCCCGGACGGCGCGTGATCTCTCCCGAGTCGGAGACGCCAAGCGATCAGCTCGACGCAAGTGCGACGGGCGTAGACGTGCGTAACGCCTCCCGGGTGCGCCACCCGATAGCGCAGGCGGCGCCATCGCTCGCGAGCTTCGGCTGTACGGGTCGTGGCGACGGAGCGGATCGGGCGTCCTGAGGGCGCCATCGGTCAAGCGCGGGTGGTACCGCGGGAGCTCAGACGATGCTTCCCGTCCCGGCAGCGGGACGGGCTTTTTGTTGGGCGCGGGAGGTCCATGACAAACCAGGAGAAGGTGTTCAGACCGGTCGGCGGCAAGCTCGACGTCGTAGCGCTCGAGAAGGCGCAGATCGCGCGATGGGTGGAGCAGCACGCGGTCGAGCGCTACCTCGCGCGCAACGCCCAGGCCAGCTCGCGCTACTCCTTCCTGGACGGCCCGATCACGGCCAACAACCCGATGGGCGTCCATCACGCCTGGGGCCGGACCTTCAAGGACCTCTACCAGCGCTACCACACCATGCTCGGTGAACGCCAGCGGTACCAGAACGGCTTCGACTGCCAGGGGTTGTGGATCGAGGTCGAGGTCGAGCGGGAGCTGGGCTTCAACAACAAGCGCCAGATCGAGGCGTTCGGGATCGACCGGTTCGTGGACCTGTGCAAGGCCCGCGTCGATCGCTTTGCCGCGCTGCAGACCGAGCAGAGCAAGCGGCTCGGGATGTGGATGGACTGGGATCACAGCTACTACACGAACTCGGACGAGAACAACTACACGATCTGGGCCTTCCTGGCCGAGTGCCATCGGCGTGGGCTGGTCTACAAGGGCCACGACGTGATGCCGTGGTGCCCCCGATGCGGCACCGGGCTCTCGAACATGGAGATCGCCACTGAGGGGTACCGGGAGATCCGACACCTGTCGTTGACGATCCGCCTGCCAGTCACGACCCCGGGTCACGAGGACGAGGACCTGCTGATCTGGACCACGACGCCGTGGACGTTGTCCTCCAACGTGGCGGCGGCGGTCAGCTCCGACCTCAGCTACCTCCTGGTCGAGGGTCGAGATGGTCGTCGCTGGTGGGTGTCGCATGGGTCCAAGGATCGCGTGGCCGGCGATGCGAGCGTCCTGCGCACCGCTCCCGGTCGCGAACTGGTCGGACTGACCTACCAGGGTCCCTTCGACGAGCTGCCGGTGCAGCAGGGTGTGGATCACACGGTCATCGCCTGGGACGAGGTCTCCGACGAGGAGGGGACCGGGATCGTGCACATCGCGCCCGGCTGTGGCCAGGAGGACTTCGCACTCGCCAGGGAGTATGGGCTGGCGGTGCTCGATCCGATCGACCAGTTCGGGATCTTCAAGGACGGCTACGGTTGGCAGACCGGGCGCTTCGCCGGCGCCACGGCAGACCCGTCGGAGGACGTGGCACTCGACATCGCGGCCGACCTCGAGCGCAAGGGCCTGCTGGTCGCCCGCGACGGCTACCTGCACAGCTATCCGGTCTGCTGGCGGTGCGGCACGCAGCTCGTCTTCCGCCTGGTGGATGAGTGGTTCATCCGCATGGATCCGCTGCGCGAACCGATCTCGAAGGTGACACGCCAGATCCAGTGGCTGCCCGAGGGGATCGGTCTCGAGGAGCGCGAGCTCGATTGGCTCCGAAACATGGGCGACTGGATGATCAGCAAGAAGCGCTACTACGGCCTGGCGCTACCGATCTGGGTCTGCGTCCAGTGCGAGGCGTGGGAGGTGATCGGGAGCCGCGACGAGCTCCAGGAACGCGCCGTCGAGGGCTGGGAGGCGTTCGAAGGGCACACGCCGCATCGGCCCTGGATCGATGCGGTGGAGATTGCCTGCGGCTCGTGTGGTGGCCGTTCGCGGAGGATCACCGATGTCGGGAACCCCTGGCTGGACGCGGGGATCGTGGGCTTCTCGACCCTGCGCTGGAACACCGATCCTGCCTACTGGCGGGAGTGGTTCCCCGCAGATTTCATCACCGAGTCGTTCCCTGGCCAGTTCCGCAACTGGTTCTACGCCCTGCTGGCGATGTCGACCGTGATGGCCGACGAGCCGATGACCCGAACCCTCTGGTGCGCGACGAGCACGGCGAGGAGATGCACAAGAGCAAGGGCAACGCCATCCCGTTTGAGGAGGCGGCCGAGAAGATCGGCGCCGACGTCATGCGCTGGATGTTCTGTGCCGCCAACCCCGCGGTGAACCTGAACTTCGGCTACGGGCCGGGCCACGAGGCCGTGCGGCGCTTCTTCCTGCCCCTCTGGAACACGTACGCGTTCTTCGTCGCCTATGCGCGCCTGGACCGATGGCTTCCCGGTGGCGGCGGCGATGGATCTGGCCGCAGTCTGCTCGACCGATGGATCCTCTCGCGGCTGGACGCGCTGAGCGCCGATGTGCGCGGCGCCCTCGACGGGTACGACGCGCTGCGCGCGACGCGATCGATCGAGGCATTCGTCGAGAGTCTCTCGACCTGGTACGTGCGGCGCAACCGCCGCCGCTTCTGGAAGGGCGAGCTCGACAGCGACAAGGCGGCCGCTTACGAGACTCTCTACGAGGTGCTTGCCACCCTCACCCGCCTGCTCGCCCCGTTCGTGCCGCATCTCGCGGATGCGATCTGGGAGAACCTGGTGGCGGCCGTCGACGACCGCGCCCCGGACTCCGTCCACCTGGCCGATTTCCCGAGTGTCGGTGGAGAACGCCGGGACGAGGCCCTGGAGTCAGCCGTCGACCGGGCGCGGCGGATCGTCGCGTTGGGGCATGCGGCGCGATCGGCCTCCGGCATTCGCGTCCGACAGCCGCTTCCCGTGCTGCGCCTGCGCCGCGGAGGTGGGGGAGGGATGAGCGAGGACCCGATCGTCGATCGCGAGCTGACCACGCAGGTGCTCGACGAGCTCAACGTAAAGCGACTCGAGCTGATACCGGACGAGTCGGCGCTGATCGAGCGGATGCTGCGACCACTGCTACCGGTGATCGGGCCGCGAAAGGGCGGCGCCGTGGCGTCGATCATGGCGGCGGCACGCGCGGGGGACTGGCGCCAGCTCGACGACGGTCGCGTGGAGGTCGGTGGCCACGTGCTGGAGCCGGACGAGTTCGAGCTCATCGCCCGTGCGCGTGCGGGACACGAGCTGGCGGAGGAAGGCGAGCTGCTCATCGCACTCGACACGACCCTCACGCCGGAGCTGGAGGCGGAGGGCGCCGCGCGGGAAGTCGGGCATCGGCTCCAGGGCCTCCGCAAGTCGGCCGGTTACGAGATCAGCAATCGGATCTCGGCGGCGGTGGGCGGCGACCCGGGTCTGATCGAGCGGCTCGAGCCACATCGCAACTGGCTCGCCGCCGAGCTGCTGGCCGATGAGCTGGTGCTGGCGCCCGAGGCGAGGATCGAGGACCCGGACCGCGTCGAAGAGCTCGAGCTCGACGGCCGGCGCCTGCGGCTCGCCGTCCGGCGCGCGTAGTACGCTTCGGCCAACGATGACCGAGCACGCTCCCCGCCGCCGCAACCTCATCGAGGCGGGTGTCCTGGGTGGCGTGGCCAGCGGTGTCTACCTTGCCGACCAGGTGACCAAGGCCCTGGTGGTCACCAACCTTCCGGTCGGAACGCGGACGAACGTGGTGGGCGATTTCGTGCAGCTCTGGCATGCGCAGAACCGCGGCGCCGCCTTCAGCCTGCTGCAGGACTCGCAGGTCCTCTTCCTGGTGGTGAGCGCGGTGGCGCTGGTGACCATCGCCTACTTCTACCGATCCCTGCACGGCCGCAGCCTGTGGCTGTACGCCATCCTGGGGCTTGTGCTGGGCGGCACCCTCGGGAACCTGACGGACCGTATTCGGCAGCAGTACGTCACCGACTTCGTCTCGGTCGGGATCGGCGATGTGCGCTGGCCGACCTTCAACGTGGCCGACTCGTCGATCGTGGTCGGCATCCTGTCGATCGTCGTCCTGCTCGCGATCTTCGAACGTGGCGACGCGGAACGTCTCCCGCGACCCCGCGCCGATCGGGCTCCGGCTCCTGAACCATCACAGCGGCCAGGGTCCGGCGGGGGCGGGGCGGCAGGTTGAACCGCAGCGTTCACGGAGCGGCAACCGAGGCAGCACCCGTCCGGGGCACCGGCGACCGCATCGTGCGGGGTCCGGCGCCTTCGGGCCGTTTCGACCTGGCGGTCGTGGCGCTCGCCGGCATCAGCCGCGCACACGCCCAGCGGCTCATCGGCGACGGACGTGCGCTGGTCGACGGGGACCGGGCGCGAGCCAGCGATCGGCTGGCCGGCGGTGAGCAGATCAGCGTCGTCCTGTCGGCCCCTCGCGATCCACTCATCGAGCCGGAGGTGGTGCCATTGAGGGTGGCCTACGAGGATGCCTCGATGCTGATCGTGGACAAACCGGCCGGCATGGTGGTGCATCCCAGCGCGGGGCATGAACGCGGAACCCTGGTCCACGCGCTCGTCGGACGCGCACAGGCGCAGGGCCAGCCGCTCGGCTCCATCGCTGGCGTCGAGCGGCCAGGCATCGTCCATCGCCTCGACAAGGAGACGTCGGGCCTTCTGCTGATCGCCAAGAGCGACGCGGCCCAGGCCAGCCTGATGGCGCAGTTCGGCGATCGGTCCGTCGAGAAGGAGTACCTGGCGCTGGTGCGTGGCGAGCCGTCGGCGCCCCGCGGACGCATCGAGGCGCCGGTGGGTCGCGATCCGCGCGATCGACAGCGGATGGCCGTGGTCGCCGGCGGTCGAGAGGCGGTAACCGACTATCGGGTTACCGGCGCAGCGGGCGGTTACAGCCTGCTGGCGCTGCATCCGCGGACAGGCCGCACCCACCAGATCCGTGCGCATCTCGCCTACCTGCGCCTGCCCATTGCCGGCGACCTGCGCTACGGCGGTGGCATCGGTCCGGGAGGACTCCAGCGCCAGTTCCTCCATGCATCGCGCATCGCACTGCAGAGACCGTCGGACGAACGTCGGCTGCATGCCTGGAGCGAGCTGCCAGCGGACCTTGCCGCCTCCCTGGAGACGGCCGGGATCACGGTGCAAGGGCTCCCGGTTGGGGTCGGATCCGCCGTGGAGGGGGACGAAGCGGATCCCGCGTCGATGGAGGGGTGGTGACCAGCACCGAGAAGCGCTCTTCCAGCCATGGCGAGAGGCGGCTCACCTTCCCCAATCCGCTGCTGGTTGTGGTCTCCGGTCCCTCCGGCGTCGGGAAGAGCACCATCGTCGCCGACCTGACTCGGGCGCACCCACAGGTCGTGCCGATCGTCACCGTCACCACCCGACCGCGCCGCCCGGAGGAGACCGACAAGG
>VBKA01000049.1 GCA_005879815.1 Chloroflexota bacterium | reverse complement strand
TCGTACCGGACGCGCTCCTCATCTTCGTGATGCCGCCGTCCATGGAGGACCTTCACCAGCGACTGGCCCATCGGGGCTCGGAGTCGGAGGAATCGCTCGCCATCCGACTCAGCAACGCCGAGATGGCAATGGCCACATCCGGCGACTACGACTATGTGATCGTCAACGAAACAGGCCAGCCCGAGCAGGCCGCCGAGCAGATCTGGGAGATCGTGCAGACCGAGGCGCGCCGTGAGCCCCCGCGCCAGCCCCGCGTCTGACCTGACCACCCGCGTCGCGGCCGTCGCCGTCGACGCAGTGGCCGATCGGCCTGAGCGGACGTTCAGCTACCTCCTGGACCCAGACCTCGGTGAGGTCGCACCGGGCTCGCTGGTGCTCGTGCCGTATGGCAGCCGACTGGCGCTGGGCTACCTCATCCAGACCACCGCCGGCACCGCCGAGGGGCCGGC
>VBKA01000048.1 GCA_005879815.1 Chloroflexota bacterium | reverse complement strand
TGCGCCGAGCTCTTGCCGGAGGCGATCGAGCTCGATGACTGGGGCTATCCGATCGTTCGCGACGGCGTCCTCCCCGAGCACCTGCGCGCCCTCGCGGAGCGGGCGGTCGAGGTGTGTCCGGTGCTCGCCCTGCGCCTCGTCTCGCCCGAGCGCATGCGATCGACACTGCACAGCCGGTCCCTCGCGCCGCACACTGCGCTGCGATCGCACGGAGGCGGTTGATGCGCATCCTCGTCGCAGAGGACGATCCGGGACTGCAATCGATCATCGCGCTCGGGCTCCGAGAAGCCGGGTACCAGGTTGACACCGTCGAGCGCGGCGACGACGCCATCGACCAGATGAAGTGGTACGAGTACGACGTCGCCGTCGTCGACTGGCGCATGCCAGGCGCCGAGGGAATCGACGTCGTCGCGTGGGCGCGTCGCAACAAACGGCCGACCGCAGTCCTGATGCTCACCGCCCGTGACGCTCCGGCCGACCGAATCCGTGGCCTCGACACCGGGGCGGATGACTACCTCGTCAAACCCTTCGACTTCGGGGAGCTGCTCGCACGAGTGCGGGCACTCCAGCGCCGGCCTCGCAGCGTGGATGGTCCGATCCTCGAGAAGGGCCACGTCTCCCTCGACCCGCTGCGCCGCACGGTGACCGCGGGGGATCGGCCGCTCAACCTGACGGGCACCGAATACCTGATCCTCGAGCTGCTCATGCGCCGATCTCCGGCCGTGGTGGATCGCAAGGCAATCGCCGAGCATGCCTGGGCGGACGAGACCGATCCGCTCGGCTCGAACGCGATCGACGTCCAGATGAGCCGGCTGCGCGCAAAGCTGCCGAGCGCCGGAATCCGGATCGTGACCGTGCGTGGAGCCGGCTATCGCCTGGAGGAGGCATGACCGCCTCACGATCCCAGGACGTCCGGCGCGCGTCGATCCGGGTGGCGCTGGCGGCGACGGGAGCCGTGGCCGCGGTCTACGTGGCCATTGCGGTGGCGGTCCTCCTGATCGTGACGAGCAACCTGACCGCCAAGACCGATGCCGACCTCGCCGGCATCCTGGGCCACATCGCGGACGAGGCGAGCCGGCCGGGTGGCCCAGGCGGTCCGGATGGTGGTGGCGGGTTCGAGCTCCCATCAGAACGCGGGCCGCTCGACCCGAACACCGTGATCTGGACGGTACGGGCCAACGGCAGTGTCACGTCGAACAACAGCCTGCTGGAGCTGCCGGTCGCCTACCGGCGGGTGACCGGTCCCACCACGACCAGCCTGGCCGGCACCAACGTCCGGCTCGAGGGGCGCGCGATCAGCTCCTCGTACGTGGTCGTCGGCCAGAACATGGCACCGGTCGAGGCGACCCAGTCGACCATCGTGCTGGCAGAGCTGCTGATCGGGCCGATCCTGCTGATCGCGGTCTTCCTGGGTGCCGTGGCCATCGGTCGCCGAGTCGCCACTCCCATCGAGGTGGCGCGTCGACGCCAGCTCGACTTCTCCGCGGACGCCTCGCATGAGCTCCGGACCCCGCTCTCGGTCATCGAGGCGCACACCAGCCTGGCCCTCGTGCAGGAGCGGGACACGGCCTGGTATCGCAACGCCTTCGAACGGGTGAGCGACGAATCCAGGCGGATGCGGAGAATGCTCGACGATCTCCTCTGGTTGTCGCGATTCGACGCCAGCCAGGGAAGGCCGAACACCGAACCGGTCGACTTGGGCATCCTGGCCTCGCAGGCGGTCGATCGCTTCCGGGCGATCGCCGAGGCTCGGAACCAGCGTTTGGACGTGGAAGCGGCTCCCGGCCAGGTGATCAACGCACCTCCCGAGTGGCTGGATCGCCTGCTTGGGGTGCTGCTGGACAACGCCTGCAAGTACTCCCCCGAGGACGGCGCCATCCGGGTCTCTGTCGAGCCGGACGCCGGCAGGATCCGGCTGCGCGTGGATGACTCAGGCCCCGGCATCCCCGAGGACCAGCGGACGCGCATCTTCGACCGATTTCACCGAGCGAGCGAAGAGGCTGGCGGCGCAGGCCTGGGCCTTGCGATCGCCGACGAGATCGTACGAGCCACCAACGGTCGGTGGCTGCTCGAGGAGGTGCCGGATGGGGGCGCACGCATCAACGTGAGCTGGCCTCGGGGTCGTCTCGCGAGCGCATAGATCCAGATCTATATTGACACGCTTCGATATAGTGGCGACGTGAAGAGCGCAGACCCAGACGTGCAGCTCCTGCAGGCGATCGCCGATCCGGTCCGCATCTCCATCCTGCGGCAGCTCGCATCGGCGCCCGGATCTGTGTGTGCCTGTGACTTCACCGAGTGCTGCACGGTCAGCCAGCCAACCATCAGCCATCACCTGAAGGTCCTGCGCGAGGCCGGCGCGGTGACCAGCGAGCGGCGCGGCACCTTCATCTACTACGCCCTCTCACCCGATTTCGCGCGTCGCTGGACAGGCATCGGTGCGAGCCTCTCCGGCCTGGTCCAGGTCGCCTGACGAAGGAGCATCCCATGACCCAGCAGGTCCACGATCAGGTTCGCGAGCGGTACGCCGAGTCGGCGCGCCAGGTGCTGGCGACCAATACCGCGGCATGCTGCGCCGAGCAGGGCATCGGTCCCGAGCTCTACTCGGCGCTCGAGAAGTCCGAGCTGCCAGACGCGGCGGTGATGGCCTCGCTCGGATGCGGCAACCCGCTGGCGGTCGCGGAGCTGCACGAAGGGGAGCGCGTGCTCGATCTCGGGTCGGGTGGCGGAATCGACGTGCTGCTCTCAGCGAAGCGGGTGGGACCCACTGGCCGCGCCATCGGGCTCGACATGACCGACGAGATGCTTGCCCTCGCCCAGCGCAACGCCGCCGAGGCGGGCGCCACCAACGTCGAGTTCCTCAAGGGCCAGATCGAGGCAATCCCGCTGCCGGCTGCATCGGTCGACGTGGTGATCAGCAACTGCGTGGTGAATCTCGCCGCGGACAAGCCCTCGGTCTTCCGGGAGATCGCGCGCGTGCTAAGGGCGGGCGGACGCGTCGGGATCACCGACATCGTGGCGGAGGACGCGCTCACGGCCGAGGAGCGAGCGACGCGCGGCTCCTACGTGGGCTGCATCGCCGGCGCCCTCTCGTTCTCGGAGTTCGAGGCCGGATTACGAGAGGCGGGACTGACCGATGTCTCGGTAACCTCGACCCATCTCGTCACCGACGGCATGCACAGCGCGATCATCAAGGCGACGAAGCCCGCCATCCCGGCCGAAGGCGCTGGCGCAGCCGCTGGGCTCGCGATGGTCGGCTGCTGCGGAAGGGATGGGTGCTGCTGAACCGATTGTGGTCCGCTACGCTCAGCGGGTTGAGCATCGACACCATCAGCTCGGACCGCCTCGACCTACCGCTTCTATCGGCCAATCACATGGAGCGCTCCTGGACGGGAAGGTGGCGGAGGTAGGCCGGGCGATCAGCGCCACGATCTCGCCGCACTGGCTTCGCGACAACGCCTGGCTCCTCGCCCGCCGCGCCCGGCAGATCCGCGACAACCCTGCCGCCCAACGGTGGCTGCTGCGGCCAATCGTCGTGCGACGGGGTGCTCGTCCGGTGGCGGGGACCATCAACTTCCACGGCGGACCTGACGAGCGCGGCATGGTGGAGGTCGGCTACGTGCTGCTCCCGCGCTTCCGCGGGCGCGGCTATGCGATCGAGGCCGTGCGCGCGCTCTTGGCCTGGGCCGAGCGTGACCCGCGCGTGAGCGTGTTTCGGGCATCGGTCTCGCCCGAGAACGAGCGATCGCTCAACCTGATCGCCAAGCTTGGCTTCGTGCACGTGGGCGAGCAGCTCGACCCCGAGGACGGGCTCGAGCTGGTCTTCGAGCTGCCGGTGCGCAGGTCATCGGTCTAGCGGAGGCGTCCGTGTCCGAGTGGATCTACTTCATCCATCCGCCAAGGTCGAACTTCGCGGCCACCATGACCCCGGAGGAGCGGGCCGTGTGGAGGCTCCACTTCGATCGGCTGCAACGCCTGCACCAGGAGGGCGTGATGGTCCTGGTGGGACCGACGCTGGGCGAGACGAACACCGGTATCGCTGTGTTCGAGGCACCGGACGAGGACGCCGCCCGTCGCATCATGGACGAGGACCCGGTCATCGCCGGCGGCTTTGCGGGCGGCGAGCTGCGTCCGTTTCGGATCTCGCTCCTTCGCGGCCGTGACGACGGCGCCAACCCTTGACCGGCGCGTGAGGGCCGCTAACGTGGAGCCTCAATGACGGAGCGCTTCGTGACGCGGGGTTTCGTCGGGCGTCGCAGCAGCGGCGGCCCAGAGGACGTCGCGTCGCGCATCCCGCCCGGCCAGTACATCACCAGGGACTTCCCCGTCCTCTCCGCCGGTCCGACGCCGCGCACGCCGCTCGAGCAGTGGACCTTCACCATCCAGGGACTCGTCAAACAACCCCTCTCGTGGAGCTGGCAGGAGTTCCAGGCGCTGCCCGCTCGGGAGTGGACGGTGGACATCAGCTGCGTGACCAAATGGACCAAGCTCGACATGCACTGGCGCGGCGTGAGCGTGGACACGCTCCTGGAGGGCGTGGAGATCGATGACCGCGCCGCGTTCATGATCGCGTGGTCCGATGGCGGCTACACCACCAACCTGCCCCTGCCTGACGTCCTGAACGGGCAGGCTTTCGTGGCCTACGAGTACGACGGCGCGCCGCTCGCGCCGGAGCACGGCGGTCCAGCTCGCCTCGTGGTCCCCGCGCGCTACTTCTGGAAGAGCGCGAAGTGGATCCGCGGGATCCGGCTGCAGGCCGAGGACGAGCCGGGCTTCTGGGAGTCGCTTGGCTATCACAACCGCGGCGACCAGTGGCGCGAGGAGCGCTACAGCGGCGACTGAGGAACGCTGACGCATGGCGCGACCCCTGGATTGGCAGCTGGCCACCGTCGCCGGAGTCCACGATGAGACCGACGCGGTGCGCTCGTTCTCGCTGACACTTCCCGCGTGGACGGGTCACCGCCCCGGCCAGCACGTCGACCTGCGCCTTACCTCGGAGGATGGGTACAGCGTGGAGCGCTCCTACTCGATTGCCTCCGAGCCGGAACGGGCCCCGGAGGTCGACATCACGGTCGAGCGCATCCCCGACGGCGAGGTGTCGCCCTTCCTGCACGACGTGGTTGTTCCCGGGGATCGCCTGGAGGTGCGCGGACCGATCGGCGGCTATTTCGTCTGGGAGGCATCGCAGCCCGGTCCCCTGCTGCTGGTGGGTGGTGGCTCGGGGGTGGTGCCGCTGATGGCCATGATTCGTCACCGCGCGCGGGCGGGTGCCATGAACCCGACCCGGCTGCTGCTCAGCTCACGCGGGCCTGGTGAGATCATCTACCGCGAGGAGCTGGATCGGTTGTCGGCCACCCAGGACGGCTTCCAGGTCGCGCACACCCTCACCCGCGAGCAGCCGCCGGGATGGAGTGGATACGCGCGGCGCATCGACGAGGCGATGCTGTCAGAAGTGCTGGATCCGCTCGGCCGCGAGGCGCGAGTCTACATCTGCGGCCCAACGGCCCTCGTCGAGTCGGCGGCGAACGCCCTGGTGCGCATCGGTCTGGCTCCGTCGCAGATCCGGACCGAACGCTTCGGGCCAACGGGAACGTAGGGCATGGCCACAGACGTGACGACGCACGACCTCATGCTGGACGGCAACGCCGTCGCCGGTCTGCTGGCCGACCTGTTCGGCGCCGATGTCACGGTGGTGCCCGCCAAGTGCGCGACCTGCGGCGAGGTCAACGCCATGGGCGCCTTGCATGCCTACGTGCGCGCGCCGGGCTCGGTGCTGCGCTGCCCCATCTGCGGCGCGGTGATGATGCGCATCGTGCAGACCGATCGCGCGACGCGCATCGAGATGCGCGGGATCGCCTACTTCAGGTTCGAGCGCAGCGGCGGCTAAGCACTGGCCGGCCGCCCACGTCAGGGTCCGGGTCAGTCGGTCGAGAGCGCCTCCGCGACGGTCTCGTCCACGGACATCGCCAGGCCCGCGTCCCAGGCGGCCTGGTAGGCATCCTCGCCGAGAGAGGCGCGGGCAGCCGGCAACGCTTCGCCGAGGCGCAACCACTCCGGCGGAGGTCCTCCCCCGATGCGCTCGCGGATCGCGGCGTTGGCCGCGAGCAGCCGCACGCCGAGATCCGCCTCGCCGCGCGCGATCGACACCGCGGCCAACCCCTGAAGGGGCTCGGTCATGCTCGCCGCATCGCCCAGCTCGTGCAGGGCCCGGATGGCGGAGCG
Organism: Chloroflexota bacterium; assembly: GCA_005879815.1. Classification (GTDB taxonomy): domain Bacteria; phylum Chloroflexota; class Limnocylindria; order QHBO01; family QHBO01; genus CF-82. The sequence continues at coordinate 7,196 of VBKA01000048.1, read as the reverse complement.
GTAATGACCAGCCGCATCCCCGAACCGGCCGTCCAGCCGCGCCACCTGCGCCACGGTGTGGTGGCCTGTCCCGATCGCGAACCGGTCGCCGGTCCGCTCGGCGAGCGCCAGCGACTCCTCGAGGAGCGGGCGGGCTGTGTCCAGGTCATCGGTCATGAAGGCGCCATAACCCTCGGCGGCGACGAAGCGCATGACCTCGTGGTCGTCGCCAAGCTCCCGCGCCAGCGCCTCCCCTTCGCGGAAGCGAGCCAGTGCGGTCGGCATGTCGCCCGCCAATGCCGTCATCGAGGCCGTGTTGTAGAGCGCGTCCGCGAGTCCCGGCTTATCGCCGAGCTCTCGGAAGATCGACTCGGCCTCGTCGTACCAGGCGGTGGCTGCCGCGTAGTCGTTCTGCCAGTAGGCGATGCCGGCCGCCCCGGTCAGGCCGCTGGCGCGTGCGCTCGTGCGCGCCTCGGCGCCCGGGAGGGCGAGCAGCCGATCGAACCAAGCTCGGCCCTCGCGCAGATGGGCGCGCTGCTGCCAGTAACGCCACAGGGAGAAGCCCAGCCGGAAGCCGGCTTCCACCTCGCCTGTATCCAGTGCCCACTGCAGCGCGGCCCGGAAGTTGTCGAGATCCTCTCCCAGGCGATCGCCCGCCTCCGGACTTCGCGTCAGGTCCGGTGCGGCAGCCTCGGCGACATCGGTGAAGTGGAGAGCGTGCCGGCGTGCGAGCTCAGCGGCCTCGCCTGCGGCCTGCAGCTGCTCGGCCGCGAATTCGCGAATTGTCTCGAGCAGCTCGAAGCGGGGTTCATCGCTGTCCGCCTCGGCACGACGCAGGAGACTCTGCTCAACCAGCGTCGTCAATCCGTCCAGGGCGTCGACGCCCAGCTCTCGGGGGCCGCAGATCGCCTCGATCGCGCCGAGTGAGCCTCCCCCGGCAAAGACGGCGAGCCGCCGCAGCAGCCCCTGCTGAGGCGCCTCGAGCAGCTCGTAGCTCCAGTCAATGGCGCCGCGCAGGGTCTGCTGACGGGCAGGCAGATCTCGAGCACCACCTCCGAGGAAGGCGAGCCGGCTTCCGAGCCGTCCGAGGATCGCCTGCGGGCTCAAGATTCGGGTGCGTGCCGCAGCGAGCTCGATCGCGAGCGGCAGGCCGTCCAGGCGGGCCACGATCTCCGCGACCGCCGGCACGGATTCGTTGGTGATCGCGAAGTCCGGGCGCATGGTCATCGCACGCTCGACGAACAGCTTGACCGCCTCGTAGCTCGAGAGCGCCTCGAGGCTCGGCAGCGCGGCCGGATCCGGGATTCGCAGGGGTGGGACAGGGAACTCGCGCTCGCCCTGGAGGTGCAGGACCGCGCGGCTGGTGACGAGGACGTGGAGCGTCCCCGCCGCCGACAGCAGCTCGGTAACGACCGGTGCCGCATCGGTCACCTGTTCGAAGTTGTCGAGCACCAGCAGCATGGCCTTGTCGCGGAGGTCGTCCATGAGGGTTTCCAGCAGCGGACGATCGGCCGCCTCGCGGACGTGCAGCGCCTCCGCAATGGCGGACGGCACCAGGCTCGGATCGGTGATCGGTGCCAGCTCGACGAAGAAGATGCCATCAGGGTGGTCACCCAGGCGTTCGGCGGCCACCTGCAGCGCCAGCCGGGTCTTGCCCGTACCGCCCGGCCCGGTCAGTGTCACGAGGCGGGCCTGGTCAACGAGTGCGCGCACCGCAGCGATCTCGGCGTTGCGACCCACGAAGCTCGTCAACAGCAACGGCAGGTTGTTGGGATGCGCGTCCAGCGTTCGGATCGGCGCGAAGTCCCCCGCCAAGCCGGCGATCTCGAGCTGATAGATGCGCTCCGGTCGGGCGAGGTCCTTGAGCCGATGGGCTCCGAGGTCGCGCAGGCCGATGCCGTCCGGCAGCCCCGGCTCCACCAGGGCGCGCGTCGCGTCCGAGACGAGGACCTGGCCCCCGTTGCCTGCTGCCGCTATGCGAGCCGCCCGATGCACGTCCAGGCCGACGTAATCGGCGCCGCCAAGGCGGCCCTCTCCGGTGTGCAGGCCCATCCGCACACGCACTGCGCTTCCGTGGGGCCAGGCGTGGGCCGAAAGCTTTCGTTGCGCGCTGGTGCTCGCCTCGACGGCCCGATTCGCACTGGGGAAGACGGCGAAGAACGAGTCGCCTTCCGTGTTCACCTCGATGCCGCCGCCTTCCGCGATCGCGTCGCGGATGATCCGGCAATGGTCGGCAAGGACGGCCTCGTATCGGTCACCAAGCGCCTGGAGGAGCCTGGTGGAGCCCTCGATGTCCGTGAACAGGAACGTGACAGTGCCAGTCGGGAGTGCCGGATGAACCTCGGTCGTGGACTGCGTCATGGACCTATCCCTCGGGTGCGTCGCGCCACAGCCCGATGAGGTTGCCGTCGGGATCGCGGAAGTGCGCGAATTCGCCCATGCCCATGACGTTGCTGGTTCCGGTAAGTGATACACCCGGCCCCGGACCCGCAGTCAAGGGCTGAGTGGGGTGGCCTACGGGGGTCGAACCCGTAACCTTCGGATCCACAATCCGATGCTCTGCCGGTTGAGCTAAGGCCACCGCCGAGGGTGCTCAACTGCCCGGAGACAGGCCAGGAGCGCGGCTGGCGATTATAGCGGAAGACGTTCCCCAGCCCGATCTGGCTGGCCGAGCGTACGCTTCAGATGTGAGCGCGACCTCGGTGACAATCGAGCCACGCTGGGCCGTCGATCGGCCGCCGAATCGGAAGCTGCGGTTCGGAATCGTGGGGTGCGGCGACGTGGCCCACCGCCGGTACCTCCCCGCCTTGAGCGAGCACGCCGCCGGGGTGGAGGTCGTCGCCTGTTGCGACTCGCAACCGGGCGCCGCGGAGCGGGCTGTACACACGGTCGATGGCTGGTCGCCACGCGCGACGGCCTACACCGACCTCGCCGCGATGCTCGAGCAAGCGAACCTGGACGCCACGATCAACCTGACGCCCGCGCCGCTCCACGCAAGCGTCAGCCAGGCCTGCCTGGAGGCTGGCGTCCCTGTGTTCTCCGAGAAGCCGATCGCCGCGACCCTGGCCGAGGCCGATCGGCTCATCCACACGGCTTCAGCGCGTGACCTGCTCCTCCTCTGCGCTCCGGCGATCGCCGCCACCCGCCGCTTCCAATGGCTCAACCAGATCGTGGCTTCGCAGCGGTACGGACCCCTGACCCTCGTGGTCGCCCAGTACGCAGACCCGGGGCCGGCAGCCTGGCGCGAATACACCGGCGATCCCACGCCGTTCTACGGCGCAGGCGTCGGACCGGTCGTCGACCACGGCATCTATCGGCTGCACGCGATGACCGCGCTCATGGGTCCGGTGCGCCGCGTCCAGGCCATGGGTGCCATCGGGAAGCCCGAACGCGTCGTGCGGGGCGGCCCGCTCGCCGGTGCGACCATTCCGGTGACGGCGCCGGATCATGTGCTCATGAACCTCGAGTTCGTCGGCGGCGGGCTGGGGCAGCTGCTCTCCAGCTCCGCGACCGCAAGCACCCTGGCGCCCTGGCTGGAGCTGCACTTCACGGGAGCCACGATGAGCTTCCCGGGCGATCAGTACGACAAGGACTCCTCCGCCAGCCTGTACCTCGATGACGACAGCGCGCTTGGGCTCGAGGGCTGGGTGCACGGAATCGGGCTGCCTCCGCCGCTGGAGGCGCGCCCGGTGGTGGAGACCGGCGTCGCGCATTTCGTTGCCTGCCTGCGTGGCGAGGAGAAGCCCCTCCTGACCGCCGAGCACGCCCGGCACGTGCTGGACGTCATCCTCAAGGGCTATGAGTCGGTCCGCGACGGGCGCTCGCACGACACGGAGACCACTTTCTGAGCTGGCCGCCTGCGGGCGGCTGGGTCGAATGCGCCGTATTCTTGCGGCATGCCCCTCTTCCGCCTGGTCGAGTCGGTCACGCTCGACAGTCCGATCCTGGTCGCCGCCTTCGACGGCTGGGTAGATGCGGGCAGCGCCGGCACGCTGGCCGCCCGGCAGCTGCTCGGGGACACCAGCCAGGTGGTGGCCTCATTCGACGCGGACCGTCTCTTCGACTACCGGGCGCGGCGGCCAACCCTCGACATCCTGGACGGGACGCTGCAGTCGCTCGAGTGGCCTGAGCTCGCCCTTCGCGCATCGCGATTTGGTGAGCGCGACCTGCTGGTGCTGACCGGACCTGAGCCCGACTTTCGATGGCACGAGCTCTCCTCGGAGCTCACTGGCCTTGTCAGGAAGCTGGGCGTTTCCACCTGGGTGAGCCTCGGCTCCATCCCGGCGGCGGTGGCGCACACGCGACCCGTTCCGGTCCTCGGAACAGCGTCCGTCCGCGGGTTGCTGCCGGATGGCGTGGCCCAGGGGCCGGATGGCCGGCTGCGCGTCCCATCCGCCGCACTCTCCGTCCTGGAGCTCGGGGTCTCGGCGAGCGGCGTTCCATCCGTCGGCTTCTATGCCCAGGTCCCTCATTACCTATCGGCCGCGTATCCGCAGGCCGCGATCGAGCTGCTGAGCCACGTCGGTCACTACCTGGGCTTCGAGCCACCGCTCGGCGAGCTGCCCATGCAGGCGCTGGAAACCCGCGCGCTCCTCGACGCCGCGACCGATGCTGACGAGCGCACCAAGGCGCACGTCGAGCGTCTCGAGGAGATGGCCGACCAGGCACGCCTGCCGGTTGGCGATGACCTGATCGCCGACATCGAGCGCTTCCTGAAGGATCGCGGCGGAGGGGACCGGGGCGGAGAGGGCGGGACCCGCCTGAACTGAGGCAGCTCGTGCCGCTCAGCGGCACCGGATGTCGCCTGGTCGGCGGCGTCAGCCCTGGCTAGGGCTCGCGACCCCTTGCGGCGCGGAGCACCAGCAGGACGATGGCACTGCCAAGGATCGCGATGAGCAACGCCCCCAGCAGCCCACTCGCCGGACTTTGCCCGAGGACCTGAGTCCAGATCCAGCCGCCCAGGATGCCGCCCAGGATCCCGATCAGCGTCGTTCCCAGGCAGCCGTAGCGCTCGCGGCCCGGAACGAAGAAGCCCGCCATGGCGCCGGCCAGCAGGCCAACCACGATCCACCCAATGATGCCAAGGTCAGGCATCGCTCCTCCAGAGTTTGAGACCGATGCGCCCGGGTCAGGCGCTTCGCGCATCCTAGGTGGCGCTAGCCTTCGGCGTCCACCGGGTGCGTGAAATCGACGATGAGCGAGCCGTTCTGGTTGGTGACCGGAAAGGCCTGGAGCGGTCGGTCCCCGCCGGAGAACGGGGCGCCTGCGAAGGTCCATGCGTGGCTGCGGCAATCGGTCAGCCGATCCTCTCGGACCGTGAGCGGACAGTCGTCGACCGGCGACCAGGCGTTCACCACATTAAAGAGGCCCGTCAGGCTCCGCGAGATCACGACCGTGATGGCGGCGTGCTCGCCGTTGCGACGCTCGCCGAGCAGTCCGTGCGGGGCGTTGAGCAGCAGATCCTTGACGAGCGGAGCACTCGCGGGCACGGAAGCCGTGGTCGCGACCGCGTACACCGAATCATCGCGTGGCGGAGCCACGCTGTAGATAAGCGGTCGCACGAGCAACAGCAGGCCAAGCAGGAGGAGGAAGGCGACCGCGGTCGCCACCGCGTAGCGGCCCAGCTGGCTCCTCACGCTGCCTCCTCGGCCGACTCCGTGATACCCGCGGCCTCGGGCGGCCACAGCTCCACGAGGACAGCGCCGGCGGCGTTGTAGAAGAGGGTTCTGCCGCGACGTACTGAGCGATCCTCGAGGCGCCGGGTGAGGAGCGTGGTGTGGCCATGCAGCCACAGCGGCGGGCGGACTCGCCGAGCCAACCAGCGAAGCGCGCGTGAGCCGCGGTGCAGCGGGTCGGGACCGTCGTTGATCCCACGCGGCGCCACGTGGCTCACGAGGAGAATCGGCTCCCTCAGCGGGCGCCACGCCACGCGCAGCCAGGCGCCGAGCACCTGTGAGGCGCGCGTGAAGCTCCCCACCTGGAGGCCGCCACCGCCATGCCGCGGGATGCCGGAGAAACCGATGACGGTTAGTTGACCATCACTCCAGGGACGTCCATCGGCGAGCGGCTCGGGCAGGTGGATCTGCGTCGCGTCGCCGGTCGCCCAGTCGCCGCCCACGTCGTGGTTGCCCCTGACGTAGGCGAGCGGCACCGTCTCGAAGGCATCGGTCACGAAGCGCAGGTAGTCGACCGGGAGGTCGCCGCAACCCACGATCAGGTCGACGGACCCCAGGCGGGCGCGTGTCCCGGCCGATTCGAGGCTCGGGTCGATCTCATCGGCCAGGGCAAGAATCCGGTACGGCCTCCCGCCGCGGCGTCGGAAGAGGCGCGTATCCGGCCACGCGACGCGAAGCCGGCTGGTCACGGCTGCCCCTCCTCGGGTTGCGCCTCCTCCGCTCGTGCCTCGCTGGCCGACTTCGACGACTCCTCCGCGTCGCGCTGCATGGCCTCGAAGACCGCTTCGGCTGCCTCTGCTTCCTCGGCGCTCCGCGCGATCTCGACCCGTGACGGTCCGCCTCGCAACACCTCGGTGGTCGGTGAAAACCGTCCCTCCCCCGCCTGGCGCAGCTCTTCCGACCCAAGCAGCGAGGTCGGCCCGGAGCCCGGGTGTGAGGTGGAGGTCCTGCCCGGCGGCAGGAGCTCGGTGACGTCCGCGTCCACGGCCGCTGCTCCGTTGCGCAGGGCCGCCGCGATCCGGTTGTGCCCGTCGACCACCCAGTACTCGTCGCCGACCTTCACCAGCTCGACCGGCGGCAAGACGGCCAGCTTGGAAGTCGCCTGCTGGATGCGCTGCCAGCGAGACTCCCAGTTTGTGCCGCGCAGCTGCGGAAGTGGCAGGAAGTCGTTCGTGTTCTGCGAAGGGCTCCGCGCCGTGCCCACGATGGCAGCGAGCGGCACGATTTCGAGGCCCCTCGGATGTCGGCTCCCGGACAGGGCGTCGGGGTGGCGATCGAACATGGACGCGAGCGGCTCGCGCGCCTGCCGCCACCGTGCGCCCAGGGTCTTCAGTCGCATCGGCTCATGGGTGTCGCGCGCTCAATGGCCACGTTCCTCGATGCTGTTGCCGTGGGTACTATCATGCCGGCAGGGCACGGCCCCCGCCCACCCGCTTCCGGAGTTCAAGGAGGCAGCATCCTCAGATGGCCACGGTGACCTTTGACCACATGGTCAAGCGCTACCCCGGCGACGTCCTCGCCGTGAACGACCTCAACCTCGAG
>VBKA01000047.1 GCA_005879815.1 Chloroflexota bacterium | reverse complement strand
TCATGGGGCGATGGCAGCCCACTACGACCTGGAGCCACCGAGCCGCATGCTGCGCATGACCGTCAACGGCGAGACGTTCCGGCCGTTTGCCGGGTCCGCCGAGCGGCTTACGGCCGCGGACATCGAGGACCTGAACCACCTCTACCAGCTGGGGTTTCGGACCGGGTTCCCGATCTCGGTCGTGGAGGACGGCCTCTACTACGGGGTGCGCGTCCATGGCCGGCTTGTCAGCGCCGCCGGCACGCACCTCATCAACCCTCGGGAGGGTGTGGCGGTGGTGGGCAACGTGATGACCCACGTCGACTATCGCGGACACGACTTCGCGAAGATGGTCACATCGGCAGTCACGGCGCAGCTCCTGCAACGCGTGCCGGACGTGGCACTCAACGTCCACACCGGGAACACGCCGGCCGTCGCGGCCTACGCGCGCCTCGGCTACGGTGAGTACTGCCAGCTCGTGGAGCGGCTTGGTCGCCGTCGCTCCGGGGCGTGGGGCCTGATGCGACCGATACGCGAGGCGATTCGACTGACGTGGCAACGCGATCCCCGGTGAGCGGCGAGGTGATGCACGACGTCGCCGACATCGGCCTGGCAGACGTGGGGGCGAGGAAGATCGAATGGGCCGATCGGCAGATGCCGGTCCTGGCCGGCATTCGCGAGCGTTTCGCTGCGCAGCGGCCGCTCGAAGGCTGGCGGATCAGCGCCTGCCTGCACGTCACCGCCGAGACTGCCAACCTGGTGCGTACCCTGGCGGCGGGTGGTGCCGAGGTGGTCCTCTGCTCCAGCAACCCGCTCTCGACGCAGGACGACGTCGCCGCCTCGCTGGTCGCCAATCACTCTATTCCGACCTATGCCATCAAGGGCGAGGATCGCGAGACCTACTACCGGCACATCGGGACCGCGCTGGATCAACGGCCGCACGTCACCATGGACGACGGCGCGGACCTGGTGACCGCGCTGCACACCCAGCGCACCGAGCTGCTTGAAGGCGTGGCGGGCGGCACCGAGGAGACGACCACCGGCGTGATCCGCATGCGCGCCATGGCGTCCCAGGGGAAGCTGCGCTATCCGATCGTGGCGGTCAACGAGGCGCTCACCAAGCACCTCTTCGACAACCGGTACGGGACCGGCCAGAGCGCGATCGACGGGATCCTGCGTGCCACGAACGTCCTGTTCGCCGGCAAGAACGTGGTGGTCGGAGGCTACGGCTGGGTCGGGCGCGGCATTGCCTCCCGCGCAGACGGGCTGGGTGCCAATGTCACGGTGGTCGAGGTGGACCCCATCCGCGCCCTGGAGGCCGCGATGGATGGCTACCGGGTGATGACCGCTCGCGATGCGGCCGCAGTAGGCGAGATCTTCATCAGCGCCACCGGCAACCTGAACGTCTGGGGAGGCGACCACTTCCCGCTGATGCGTGACGGGGCCATCCTGGCCAACGCGGGGCACTTCAACGACGAGTTCGAGCTCGGGGCGCTGGAGGCACAGGCGACCTCATCGCGCGAGATTCGCCCGTTCACGCGCGAGTACTGCATGGCCGATGGTCGCCGCATCTACCTGCTGGCCGACGGCCGGCTGGTGAACCTGGGTGCGGCCGAGGGGCATCCGAGCATCGTGATGGACATGAGCTTCGCCAACCAGGCGCTCGGCCTCGAGTGGCTGCGCGCCAACCTGGCAAGCCTCGAGCCCCGGGTCTACGGCATTCCCGACGAGATCGACCGCGAGGTGGCGCGCCTCAAGCTGGAAAGCATGGCCATCCGCATCGACCGGATGACGCCCGAACAGCTCGCCTATTCCCAGTCCTGGGAGTCCGGGACCTAGATGGCCGAAGCCGAGAGCATGCTCCTGTTCACGTCCGAGTCGGTGACAGAGGGTCACCCGGACAAGCTGTGCGACGCGGTCGCGGACGCCGTGCTCGACGACGTCATCGGACGAGATCCGAATGCGCGCGCTGCCATCGAGGTGGCGACCACCACCGGCCTCGTCTTCGTCTTGGGCGAGATGACCACCGAGGCGTACTGCGACGTGCAGGCGGTGGTGCGCGACACGGTCCGGCGCATCGGCTACGACAACTCGGCGCTCGGCTTCGACTGGGAGACGTGCGGCGCCATCGTGGCCATCAAGGAGCAGTCACCCGACATCGCGCGGGGCGTCAATGCCGCGCTCGAGGCCCGCGAGGGGACCGAGCCGATGGAGCTGGGCGCAGGTGACCAGGGGATGATGTTCGGCTACGCGACCGATGAGACGCCGGAGCTCATGCCGGCTCCCATCGTGATGGCCCATCGCATCGCGCGGCGGCTGGCCGAGGCGCGCAAGTCCGGCGAGATGCCCTTCCTGCGGCCGGATGGCAAGACCCAGGTGACGATCGGCTACGACCGCGACGGTCGGCCGCGCCGGGTCCACACCGCGCTGGTCAGCACGCAGCACGATCCGGGCATCGATCACGCGGAGCTGGCCGACGTCGTGCGTCGCGAGATCATCGGGCGCGCGGTGCCCGCCGACCTGCTGGATGCGGACACCCGCTACCTCGTCAACCCGACCGGGCGCTTCGTGATCGGAGGCCCGATGGGCGACTCCGGCCTCTCCGGACGCAAGATCATCGTCGACACCTACGGCGGCATGGCGCGCCACGGCGGCGGCAGCTTCTCCGGGAAGGACCCGACCAAGGTCGACCGATCGGCCGCCTACTACGCACGCTACGTGGCGGCCAACGTCGTCGCTGCGGGGCTGGCGCGGCGGTTCGAGCTGCAGCTGGCCTATGCCATTGGGGTGGCGCATCCGCTGGCGGTCAACGTGCAGACCTTCGGGACCGGCGCGATTTCGGACGATCGGCTCGTGGAGATCGTCGAGGGACAGTTCGACCTGCGCCCGGGCGCGATCATCGAGGAGCTCGACCTGCGCCGGCCGATGTATCGGCAAACCGCGGCCTACGGTCATTTCGGGCGGCCCGATCTCGATCTGCCGTGGGAGCGCCTCGATCGTGCCGCGCAGCTGCGCGACGCCGCGGGCCTCGCCGGCGAACCCCCCGTTCCGGCGACCGCCGGATCGTGACCGGTGTCCCGGCGCGGGACAGACGCGCCTGGGGCGAGCAGGCAATCCGGGGCCCGGTCGCGCGGCTTGCGGCCCGGCTGCAGGCCCTCATCGGGCGAGACGAACGGCGGCCGGTCGATCGTCTGCCCGACCTGCCCGTTCCGCTGCGCCGCTCCCCGCTCGCCGTCCCGTACCTCGACGCGGCCCGCGAAAGCGACCACCGGCGGGCAGGCGCGGCTGCCTCCAATGCGTCCGAGCAGTCGATCGAGGCGCGTGCCTGGTGGGCCGCCGACGCGTGGGCTCATCGGGCCCTCTGGCATTTCGAGCGGGTCGACATGGCCCTCGCCGCGACGCGGCAGGCAAGGCGCATCGGCGACATCCGGGTCGCGGGTGGCGATCCGAGCGCCTCGCGGCGCTACTATGCCGAGGCGATCTCCGAGGCCCGCGACATCGGCGCGGAGCGCGAGCAGGGATTGGCTGCCCTTGGTCTCGGTCGCGCGGAGCTCGATCTCGGAAACGTGACGGTGGCCCGCCGGCTGGCGGGAATCGCCGAGGAGCTGCTCGAGCGCGTCGGGGCCCCCGCGGACGAGACCATTGCGGCGCGCGAGCTGCGAGGCGAGGAGAAGCCCGTTTCGCCGGAGGAAGGGTGAGCGCCAAGCGGGAGATGCGGGTCGGCATCGTGGGCGCCGGCGTGATGGCCGAGGCCATGATCGCGGGGCTCCTTGCAGACCGTGCCGTCACGCCCGACGCCCTGGTCGCCTCTCACCCACGCCGCGAGCGCCGCGACGCGCTTGTGCAGCGCTATGCGATCCATGTTGTGGCGGGGAATCGGGAGGCGGCACGCGACGCGGAGATCGTGGTTCTGGCCGTCAAGCCACAGATGCTCGGCCGCGTGATGCGCGACCTGGGACCGGGGCTGCGCCCCGACCAGGTGGTGCTCTCCATCGTGGCCGGCGCCACGATCGGCGCCCTCTCTTCCGGCCTGGCGCATCCCGCCGTGGTGCGGGCCATGCCCAACACGCCGGCCCAGATCCGGCGCGGCATCACGGTCTGGACGGCATCCCCTGCCTGCACGGCGCGTCAGCGTGAGCTCGCCCGCGCCGTTCTTCGCGCGCTGGGTGAGGAGCGCCAGGTCGACGACGAGGAGTTCGTGGCGATGGCCACGGCCCTCTCCGGAACCGGTCCCACCTACCTGTTCGCGGTCATGGAAGCGCTGATCGACGCCGGGGTGCACCTCGGCTTTCCTCGGGAGCTCGCCCACGACCTGGTGGTTGCCACTCTCATCGGTTCCGCCGAGTACGCGGCGCGCTCGGAGCTCCACCCCGCGCAGCTGCGGAACCTGGTCACCTCCCCTGGTGGCACCAGCGCGGCGGCCATCTACGAGCTTGAGAAGGGCCGGATCCGCACCGTCCTCTCCGACGCGGTGTGGGCGGCCTACCGTCGCACGCTCGAGCTGGGGGCGCGGCTGGAGGCCGGCACCCGCCCGGGAGAGAAGGCGAACACCGGAGCCGGACAGAACCAGCCGACCGACGCCGACCGGGTCGAGTAGGCTCGCCGGAGATGTTCGCGGTCGTGATGGCCGGCGGGTCCGGCACGCGCTTGTGGCCGCTCTCCCGGCGCCGGACGCCCAAGCAGCTGTTGCCGCTCACCGGCGACACGAGCCTGCTGCAGCAGACCGTGGCTCGCATCGCGCCGCTCCTGCCTCCCCGCGACATCTATGTGATCACCGGGGCGGGCTACGTGCGCGAGACGGTCGAACAGCTGCCCCAGCTCCCCGAGGAGAACGTCCTGGGTGAGCCCCTGGCACGCTCGACGGCTGTCGCGGTCGGGCTCGCGAGCGTGATCGCCCGCCGCGATCCGGACGAGGTCTGCCTCGCCCTGCCGGCCGACCATTTCGTTGCCGACGAGGAGGCCTTCAGGACGGCGCTTCAAGAAGCCACGCGCGCCGCCGAGCGCGGCTACCTGGTTGTGCTGGGCATCCCCCCGACGCACCCCGCCACGGGCTATGGCTACATCAAAGTCGGCGGGCGGCTGCATCCCGACCTGCCGACGGCCACGGTCGAGCGGTTCATCGAGAAGCCCGACGCCGACACCGCGCGGACCCTGGTTGAGAGCGGCGATCACCTGTGGAACGCGGGGATCTTTGCCTGGCGCGACTACACGTTTCGCCAGGCATTGGAGCGATTCCAGCCAGATCTTTCCGCGGCGCTGGATCGCGTCGCCGCGCTCCACCGCGTACCCGGGTGGATGAACCAGGTCCGCGAGATCCTCGAGAAGGTACCGGCCGTCACCATCGACGTGGGCATCGCCGAGCCTGCTGCTGCCGAGGGGCGCATGGCCGTGGTGCCGCTGGATGCGGGATGGAGTGACATCGGCTCCTGGTCCAGCCTCCTCGAGGCGCTCACCGCGCGAACCGGGTCGAGCCTGGTCGCCAGCGGTCGCCACCTCGACCGCGGCTCGGAGCGGATCCTGGTGCATGGCGGCGAGCGGCTGGTGGTCACCGTGGGCCTGAGCGACGTGATCATCGTCGACACACCCGACGCGCTCCTGGTGTGCGCCCGGGATCGGGCGGAGGAGATCAAGCCGGTCCTGGACGAGATCGCCGAGAAGGCCGGCGAGCGGTACCTCTAGGACCGATGGCGCGCACCGACGCGTCGGCTGCCCGTTCGGCTGCGTCGGTGCCATATGGCTGGCTGGCTCGCCTCCTCGGAGCCGGGATGGCGCTGTACCTGCGGCTCGTGGTGAGGACGTGCCGGATCATCGGTCCCGCGACGCGGGACCAGGTGATCCTGGCCTTCTGGCACGAGTGCAACATGGCGGCCTTCGTCACGGCCAGGAAGCTGCGCGGCGACCTGCCGCATGCATCGTTCTCGACGCAGGGCTTCCGCGGATCGGTCATCACCTCCATGCTTGAACTGAGCGGGACTCCGATCCGGATCTTCGAGCTGCCGCCGGAGGGCGATCGCGTCGCAGGTCGGGCGTTTGCCGTTCGCATGGCTCGCCTCGCCGAGCAGGGATACAGCCCGATCGTCACGCCCGACGGCCCGTTCGGGCCCCGGCGAGTCGCCAAGCCGGGCGCGCTGATCGTGGCGCGCGCATCGGGCCTGCCCCTGCTTCCCTGGTCGCTGACGGTGCGACCCGAGATCCGCCTGAGCGGCCGATGGGACCGACAGTACCTGCCCCTGCCGTTCTGCCGCATTCGGTTGCGGGCCGCTGAGCCGATCCGGATCGGCGCCCGCGAGCCCATCAAGCCGCGCCTCGCCGAGCTTCAGGCAGCGCTGGATCGGCTGACACCCGATTAGGCTGCCCGGCCGCTCGTTCACTCGCCGCGGTACGGCTGAGTCGCTACCATGGATCGCTCCGAACGAGTGCCCGTCGAAGACCATTGACCAAGATCAAGTTCGGCACCGACGGCTGGCGCGCAGCCATCGCCGAGGACTACACCTTCCACAACGTCCGCCGCTGCGCCCGCGGCGTGGCGGAGTACCTCGCCGAGCATGGCAGCGCCGACCGTGGCGTGGTGGTCGCTCATGATCGACGGTTCGCATCCGAATACTTCGCCAGGGCCTGCGTCGAGGTGCTTGCCGCCCACGGCATCCGCAGCTTCACTTCGCCGGATGCCGTCCCAACCCAGGTCGGCAGCTTCTTCACCCGGGAGCTAGGAGCGGGCGCGGGGATCGTCATCACCGCCAGCCACAACCCGTGGACGGACAACGGCTTCAAGGTCAAGGCCGATACGGGCGGGGCTGCAGCCCCGCAGATGCTGTCGGCCATCGAGGCCACCATGGATCGCCACCCGGAGGACGAGCTACCTCCGCGACGCGACTACGACGACGCGCACAAGGCCGGGCTGGTCGAAGCATTCGATCCCTACCCCAGGTTCCGCGACCAGCTGGCGCGCGTGGTCGACATCGACAAGATCCGAGCCGCGGAAAAGCGAGTGCTCGTCGAGCCGCTCTTCGGCTC
>VBKA01000280.1 GCA_005879815.1 Chloroflexota bacterium | reverse complement strand
CAGGACCGCGCCTACCAGGACGAGATCTGCTCGGACGCCGACCGCTGGGACTCGATGGCCGTCACCAACCGCGCCTTCAAGCTCATGCGCGACTGGGTCAACGGTCCGATCGCGCAGGAGTACTCGCTCTCCTCAGACTGGGACAACCGGTGGCGGACCGGCGGCACCGTCGACGAGGTGATGGACGAGGCGCACCTGGGGCCGGAGCACATCCTCGAGGCGATCGCGCGGTACGCCGCGGATCGCGACGCACGCGTCCAGCGGTTGCGGGAAGTCGTGGCCGCCGTCGAGCGTGGCCGCTAGGGCCGTGCGGGAGCTGCACGAGCGGCCGTATGAGCACCAGGCGCCGCGGCGTCCCTCGCATCTGCCGCATCGCGTGGATCCACCCCCCGAGCGGTCCGGGCCGCCGGACCTGAAGATCCTGATCTTCGTCGGTCTGGTCCTTGTCGGCATCGTCGCCTTCGTGGCGATCCCATACCTGGTCCAGTACCTCGTCCTATGGCTGACCCACGGCGGCTGAAGGGTCGGACCTGAACGGTCAGACCTGGGCGGTCCAGACGTAGATCGAGCCGTCTGCGACCTTCACCTCGGGACGCACCAGCGCGGGCAAGGTGACCGGATAAGCCGAGGCGTCGCCGGCGTACTCGCCGTTCTCCCTCCATCGGTCCTGACCGTTCGCGAGCTGGCCCTGCAGGTCGAAGCTGGCGCCATGGCATGGGCAGCGCAGGTCCTTCCAGTCGGGGCGATAGTAGAGCGTGCAACCCATGTGGGTGCAGACCGATGACAGCGCACGAATCTGTCCGCCGTCGTTGACCACATAGCCCGCGAAGGATGGGGTGGAGAACCGGATCGCCGAGCCAGGCGGCACGTTGGCCAGCAGCGCAACCTCCTGCCAGAAGCCCTCTCCCTTGACGAGCGGCGAGTCGCCGCCGAGCGGGCGCTGCGTGGGCGTTGGACGCAGCGCCGCCATTCCCAGCGCTCCTGCCACGAGTCCAACCGCCGCTCCGGCTCCGGCCTGGAGGAGCGCCCGACGACTGATGCGGACCTGGGTCAGGCCGGACGGGGTGCCCGTGAGCGGTCGCGCTGGCGTAGTCCGCAGCGGGAGTGGCACCTGGACAGATGTAATGGCCTCGTCGGCCTGACGCATCCGAAGGCGCAGCTGCTCGACGAAGGCAGGATCCGGATCTGCGCCTCCTGCACGGCTCTCCGAGACGCTCGCGGCAGCGGCGAGCTCGGCCGCCGTGCGCGCCATCTCATTCTCGTCGCTTCCAACGTCGTCGGGTGAAGGACGAGCGCCGCTGATCAGCGCATGGAGGTACTGCTCGAAGCGTTCGGCGTCATCCATCTCGTCGGACGGTTTCCGCGGAATGTCAGCCATCGGCGGCCTCCCCGACCAGCGCGGCCTTACGGAGTGCTCGGTATTGCAGCACCTTGGCATTGCCTCGCGTGATGCCCATCCGGTTGGCCGTCTCGGCCACCGTCAGGCGCTGGATGAATCGCAGCTCGAGGACGCGCCGGTAGTTCGCCGGCAGGCGACGGAGCAGCGAATCGACCTGTCTCTTGGCCCGGTCTTCGCCAGCGGCTCCAGAACCCTGCGCGCCGCCCGATGCTGGCGCCGGCTCCGTCGTGTCCGCGGGCTCCCAGCCGGGGGCCACCTGATCGGTCCCGATCACCGGCAGGCGGTAGAAAGCGCGCCAGTAATCGGCGATCGCGTTCTGGCTGACCCGATAGAGCCAGCTCACGATCTGGGCGTTCTGGCGCGTCGTGTCGAGCTGCTCCACCGCTCGCATGAAGACCTGAGCGGTCAGGTCCTCCGCGTCGGGGGCATTGCCCACGCGCGCGTAGATGAACCGATAGATGGGCACCACGTTCGCGTCATAGATCTCCTCGAAACGACCTGGGCCCGGCGGCTGGGCAGCATCGGGACTGCTCGGTCGTTCGGATTTGGTCGCCATTCTCCTGGGCTCTACGCGGCGGGTTACGCCAGCGGTCCGCTCAGGGACGAGGGCGGAGCGGTGCCAGCAGGGCTGCGATCTCCTCGAGGAAGATGCGGTCCGTCTCGTCGAAGGCCGCTGGATCGGTGGCGTCGATGTCGATCTCACCGACGACCAGGCCCTCCGCGAGGATGGGCACCACGATCTCGCTGCGCGTGCTGGCGAAGCAGGCGAGGTAGCGCGGATCAGCGTTGACGTCGTCCACGAGCTGCGTCTGGCCTGATGCAGCCGCCGCCCCGCAGATCCCGGTCCCGATGGGGATGCGCGTGTGCTCGGTCGCCTCCGGGCCGATCCAGGGACCGAGCACGAGATCGGTGCGGTTGGCGTCGACCCAGTAGATCCCGACCCAGTCGTAGTGGGGGAAGCGCTCGTGCAGCTCCTCGACCGCCCGCTGGACCGCAGCCTCGGGGCCGGGGGCTTCGGCGATCGCCTGGCGGACGACGTTCATCGCGTCGCCATGAGCGACGGGGCGCTCCTCGACGACCGGGTGGCTCACCGCAGGCTCACTGCCGGCTGGCCGGGCTGGCTGCCCATCGGTCCGCCCAGAGGTCGATGGGCCCGATGGCCCGCCGCAGGTCCGCGCCCTTCTCGGTCAGCGAATATTCGACCCAGGGTGGGACCTCGGAGACCATCCGCCGATCGATCAGCCCCTCATCCTCGAGCAGCTTGAGACGCTGCCCCAGGGCATCCTGGAGCTCGCAGAAGCGCTGCGTGCGGTCACCCAGCGCGTGGACGATGCGCAGCACCCATTTCTGGCCGAGCGTGTTCAGGGCGGCGGTCGCGGCGCTCTCCGCGCGAAGGGCGGCGGCGCGCCGCTCCGCCCGCGAGCGGACATGCGCGGCGGAGGTCGTCTGCAGGCCGGGGTCCATAGGGCGGCAAACGGTATCACCGGCCCTTTGGAGGGTCAACCGACGCTGGGGGTATAGGGGGACCGAAGGATTTGCGCCCCGCCGAGCGACTAACTGC
>VBKA01000058.1 GCA_005879815.1 Chloroflexota bacterium | reverse complement strand
GGCGCTGCTGATGGTCTGCGCGCAGGTGGTCGGCAACGACGCCGCGATTGCCTGGGGCGGCGCATCGGGCGCGTTCGAGCTGAACATCATGCTGCCGATGCTGGGGAGCAACCTGCTCCAGTCCATCGGGCTGCTGGCCAACGCTTCGCGGCTGTTCGCAGAGCGGCTCGTCGACGGCATCACCGCCGACGAGGCCCGTGCACGGGCCTACGCCGAGGGTTCGCCGGCCATCGTCACGGCCCTGAACCGCTACATCGGCTACGAGGAGGCCGCGAAGGTCGCCAAGCAGGCGCTGGCCGAGAACAAGCGCATCCGCCAGGTGGTGATCGAGCGCGGGTTCGTGCGCGACGGCAAGCTCACTGATGAGCAGCTGGATGAGGTACTCGACGTCCTGCGGATGACGCAACGGTGAAGCCGTTGCGCGGCGCCTACTGGCTGCTTCGCCTCGTGGTCGGCGCTATCGGGCTCAGCCTGCTGCTGGGCCTCCTCTTCTGGGCGATCTACCATCCCTGAACAAGCCAGGAGTTCACTCGCCGTGTCAACGACCGCCGAACGCACCGCAACAAAGACTTATCGCAACCTGATCGGCGGGAAGTGGGCTGACGCTCGATCGGGGAAGACGTTCACCAGCGTCTCACCCGCCAACCACGAGGACGTGGTCGGCGTCTTCCCGGCATCGGGCCCCGACGATGTGGACGCGGCGGTCGGCGCCGCCAAGGCCGCCTTCCCGGCCTGGAGCCTGATGCCCGCCCCAAAGCGCGGCGAGATCCTGTTCAAGGTTGCCCGCCTGCTGGCCGAGCACAAGGAGGAGCTATCGCGGCTGATGACCCTCGAGATGGGCAAGGTGCTGGCCGAGGCACGCGGCGACGTCCAGGAGGCGATCGACGTCGCCTACTACATGGCCGGTGAGGGGCGACGCATGTTCGGCATGACCGTCCCATCCGAGATGCCCGACAAGTTCGCGATGGCCATTCGTCGCCCGATTGGCGTGGTTGGGCTGATCACGCCCTGGAACTTCCCGGTGGCGATCCCCGGCTGGAAGCTCTTCCCGGCGCTGATCTGCGGCAACACCGCGGTCATCAAG
This sequence comes from Chloroflexota bacterium, assembly GCA_005879815.1. Taxonomy (GTDB): domain Bacteria; phylum Chloroflexota; class Limnocylindria; order QHBO01; family QHBO01; genus CF-82. Next base: position 6,121 of record VBKA01000058.1, on the reverse strand, counting down.
CCCGCATCCGACACGCCCGCCTGCGCGGTGCGATTCGCCGAGCTGCTGATGGAGGGCGGCATCCCGGATGGCGTCGTCAACGTGGTGACGGGATCCGGGACCGACGTGGGCCATCCCCTCGTCGAGCATCCGGACGTCCGCGTGATCTCCTTCACGGGCCACACGGAGACCGGCATCGACATCAGCCGTCGCGCGGCGGAGACGCTCAAGCGCGTGAGCCTGGAGCTGGGTGGCAAGAATCCGATCGTCATCTGGGAGGACGCCGATCTCCAGCTGGCGCTGGACAGCGTGGTGTGGAGCGCCTTCGGCACCTCCGGCCAGCGCTGCACCGCCGCCTCGCGGCTGATCGTGCATCGCAACGTCCACGACGAGTTCGTGGAGATGCTGCGCAAGCGCGTCGGGGCACTCGTCCTCGGAGACGGGCTGGACCCGGAGACCGACGTTGGGCCGGTGATCAATGACGTTGCCGTGGATCGGATCGATGGCTACATGCGGATCGGACGCAGCGAGGCAGAGCTGGTGGTCGGAGGCCAGCCGGCGCGCGATGGAGCTCTCGCCAAGGGCAGCTTCTTCGAGCCCACCATCTTCACCGAGGTGAAGCCGGATGCGCGCATCGCGCAGGAAGAGATCTTTGGGCCGGTGACATCGGTCATTCCGGTCACCTCCTGGGACGAAGCGGTGCAGATCGTGAACTCGGTGAAATACGGGCTCTCCTCGTCGCTCTTCACCCGCGACATCAACCTCGCCTTCCGAAGCATCCGCGACTTCGACTCCGGGTTGGGCTACGTGAACCACGGCACCATCGGCGCGGAAGCGCACCTGCCGTTTGGCGGGACGAAGTCGACCGGGAACGGTCATCGCGAGGTTGGCCAGGCCGCGCTGGACTTCTTCAGCGAGTGGAAGAGCGTCTACGTCGACTACTCGGGCAAGCTGCAACGGGCCCAGATCGACATGACCTTCGTCGACCAGGAGCAGGTCTAGCCGTTTTCGGCTCCTCCTAGACTTCGGGGATGGCCGTCCCCTGCCCGACCTGCGGCTCCCCGGTAACCGAGGGCGCTCGTTTCTGCGCGAGCTGCGGCACCCAGCTCGGCGATGTGCGGGACCGCGGAGAGCAGCGCAAGGTCGTCACGATCCTGTTCGCGGACGTGACCGGTTCGACCAGCCTGGGGGAGCAGCTAGACCCCGAACGCCTGCGGGCGCTGCTCGGCTCGTATTTCACCGAGATGACGCACGTCATCGCCTCGTGGGGCGGCACCGTCGAGAAGTACATCGGGGACGCGATCATGGCGGTCTTCGGCGTGCCCACCGTGCGCGAGGACGATGCGGAACGGGCTCTCCGCGCCGCGCTGGAGACGGGTGAGCGGCTCGAGGCGCTCAACGAGGGCTTCGAACGCGACCACCGCGTCAGGCTGCAGATCCGGATCGGGGTCAATACTGGCGAGGTGGTGGCGCCGGTCGGATCCGTCCCGGAGCAGCTCATGGTCACGGGGGACGCGGTGAACGTCGCCGCTCGCCTGGAACAGGCGGCGGTACCAGGGACGGTCCTTGTCGGCGAACGAAGCTATCTCGCCACCCGGGCAGCCTTCACGTTCGAGGAGCCGATGGAGCTCGACGTGAAGGGCAAGGCGGCACCCGTGTCCGCGCGGCGCCTGGTCGACGTTCTGCCAGAGCCGCAGCGGGGAGTCCCAGGGTTGCGCGCGCCGATGATCGGCCGCGATCGGGAGTTGGAGACCCTGCTCGGAATGTTCGATGAGGCGGTCGAGACGGGCCGACCCAGGATGACGATCGTGTACGGCACGGCGGGGATCGGCAAGAGTCGACTCACCAACGAGTTCGTGTCAGCGGTTCGAGCGCGCCACCCTGCGGCGGCGGTGCTGCGCGGACGCTGCCTGGCGGCCGGGCATGGGATCACCTATTGGGCCCTGGCGGAGGTCCTGCGCGGGATCATCGAGGTCGGGCTGGCCGATCCAGTGGAGGAGGTCCGCAGGAGGCTGGCGGAGCGCATCGGGCCGATGCTCGGCGGCCTGGGTCTGCCGACCCAGGAGGTCGACCAGACGATCGCCGCGCTGGCCACGACGGCCGGCATCGCGCTCGACGGTGCCGACCGCCCGCCCGTGACCGCCGAGGACATGGCCAGGGCCTGGCCGCGACTGGCGACCGCCCAGGTCGCGTCAGCGCCCGCGGTGTGGTTAATCGAAGACCTCCACTGGGCTGGTGAGCCCGTTCCGGAGATGCTCCAGCGCATCGCAGCCGGTACGGAGGGTCCGCTCATTCTGCTGGCCACCGCACGCCCAGAGTTCGCCGAGACGCATCCGGAGTTCGCCGCCTGGGGCGGCGTCACGACCTCCCTCTCCTTGCGTCCACTGACCGATGCCCAAAGCGAGCAGCTGGTCGGGAGCCTGCTCGAAGTCGCCGACCTCCCGGAGAAGCTGCGAGCCGAGATCCTGTCCAAGGCGGAGGGCAACCCGTTCTTCGTCGAGGAGATCATCCAACGGCTGATCGATGAGGGCACAGTGGTCCGGGAGGAGGGTCACTGGCGCGCGACCGGTGCCGAGGCTCCACCGATCCCGGACAGCATCCAGGCGCTGGTGGCCTCGCGCATCGACGGGCTTCCGGCGGCGGTGCACCGGGTCCTCCAGGAGGCAGCCGTGGTGGGTCGCATCTTCTGGGCGGCGCCCCTCGCCAAGGCAATCGGCGAGGACGTCGCGTCAGCCCTACACGAGTTAGAGCGTAAGGGCCTGATCCTCGTTCGCCCGACGACGTCCCTCTCGGGCGAGACGGAATACATGTTCAAGCACGCCGTCGTCCGCGACGTTGCCTACGCGAGCCTTCCAAAGGCACGTCGCGCCCGCGCACACGCCGAGGTGGGATCCTGGATCGCATCGATCTCCGGTGACCGCGCCGACGAGCTCGCCGAGCTTGTCGCGGACCACTACTACAACGCGGTGGCAGGGGAGGACGCCGACCTTGCCTGGCTCTCGGACGCTGCGGGTCGCGAGGAGATCCGGCGGCGCGCCTTCCAGGCCCTCATCGCGGCGGGTCGGATAGCCAGGCGCCGTTTCGCAACACCCCGCGCCGTGGAGCTCCACAAGAAGGCGATCTCGCTGGCGGTCAGGGACGAGGAGCGCGTGGACGGTTACGAGGAGCTGGGCCGCGATCACGAGTCCGCCTTCCATGGCGACGAGGCATTTGCGGCGTTCGCGGAGGCGATCGCCGTCGCGCGACGCGATCCCGGGCATGCAGAGCGCCTGGCGGTGCTCACGCGCCGGGCTGGCAGCGTGGTTGCCCTTCGGGGTGGCTCATTCCGCGGTCAGCCGGACATGGACGCCGTGGACGTGCTCATCGATGAAGGGCTGGCGGTGGCGACCAGTCCTCGCGAGAGAGCCGCGCTGCTGCTGGCGAAAGGCGCCATGTTCATCCGCCGCGCCTTCCCGGCAGACGCCGACACGCGAGTCATCGAGGATCGGCTCGCGGCGGTCCGGGAAGCAGCCTTGGTCGCCGAGAACCTCGATCCGGCGCTGCGGTTTTCGATCCTGGACACGCTGGTCGATCTCCATATGGCGGTCGGTGACTATCCGGCTGCGCTCGAGTCGGCGCAGACAGCACTCCCTCTCCTAGACGAGATCGGCAGTCCGGCGCCCGCCGCGCCCGCATACTTCGAGGCATCGCTGGCCATGCTCGGGCTCGCGGGCGACGCACCGCTGGCGCTCGAGCTCGCGGAGAAGTCCAGCGAGATTGCCAAGACCCGCTCCCCGCATGAGCAGATGCACTCGACCTTCGCCCTCATGCGCGTCGCCTATCGCCTTGGCGACTGGGATCGGGTCGAGGCATGCCTCGAGGACCACCTGGCGAACTTCGCGCTCGAGACCGGTGTGCGGTGCATCAATGTGCAGATGGGGCCGAGCGAAGGTGCGCTCGTCCTGGCGCACCGAGGCGACACCCAACGGGCGCTCGAGCTTGCGCGGCTGCCGTTTCCCTTCGAACGCATCGTCGGGCCGATCGAGGGGGCGCAAGCAGGTGCCCTGGTGGCGGCAGGTGCCGTCGATGAGGGTTTCGACCTCGCGGAGCGGGTCCTGGCTACCGCGCCACGCTGGCGCTCGCTCGAAGCGGCCGTGGCTGCCTTGGAAGCATCGACCTTCAATCAGGAGGCGGATGCGCTGACGCGCGTCGTAACAGAGCTTGCCAGCTTCAAGGCGGTTGGGCCGCACATGGCGGCACTCGTCGATCGCGCCGATGGCCGCGCTCGGGCGCTGCGCGGAGATCCAACTGGAGCGGACCTCCTCCGATCGGCCGCCGAGCGGTTCGACACGCAACTCGCTGTCTTCGACGCAGCTCGGACCAGGGAGCTGCTCGCCGACGTAGTGCCGGCTTCAGAAGCGCGAGGGCTGCTCGAGACAGCCAAGGCGGTCTACGAGCGACTGCGCGCCACTCCACACCTTCGCAGGGTCGACGAGCGCCTCGCGGCTCTTTGACCGGCTGCGGCCGCCTGTGCCAGCATGCCCCGACCGATGCGCCTGCCGTACTTCCCGCTCCACGTCGTCCTGTTCCCGCACCTCCCGCTCCCGTTGCACATCTTCGAGGAGCGATATCGGGCCATGGCGCACGACCTGGTCTCCGATGGATCCCCGTACGCCGGGCGTTTCGTGGTCAGCATGATCACCGATGGCTCGGAAGTCGCCGGGTCGCGCCCCGGGTCCGGCGCCCTGGCGCGCGGCCAACGGATAGGGACGATCGCCGAGGTTCGCTCGGCGGAGCAGTTCAACGACGGGCGGTGGGTTCTGCTGGCCGCCGGCCTGTCACGCGCAGTCCTGGGTGCCGTCGATGATGCCGGGCCCTACGCGCTCGTCGAGGCCGCGCCGCTGCCCGAGGTGGCCGGCGTGGGAGCCGAGCGCCTCGTTCCGCAGGTCCAGGTCGCGCTCGACGGCTACCTCGCGACCGTGAAACGTTTCGTGGCCACCACTGCGTCAGAGACCCAGCCGCCAGAAGGGATGGACGACGTGACCGCCTCGCTCGACGCCGTGCTCAAGCCGATTCACCTCCCGCAAGATCCCCTCGCCGCCAGCTACGCGGTGGGCGGCGTGCTGCAGGTTGAGCTCACCCGCAAGCAACGGCTGCTCGAGCTGCCGGATGCTGCGAGCCGGTTGCGTGCCGAGCTCCAGCTGCTCCATCGCGAGTCTCGCCTGCTGGCCGACGGCGCCCTGCCGCCGATCGCTCCCGCGGACCTCGGCTACAACCCGAACTAGGGACGAACGCGATGTCCGTCGCGCGCCGCCGGTTGGTCGGCCTCCTCCTCGCATGCGCGGTGGCGCTGAGTGCCTGTGTCAGCCAGGCATCGCCGAGCATCGACGCGACGCAGCGACCGCCCTCGAGCGACTCGCCCAGCTCTACCCCGACCTCCACCGTCACGCCCCCGGTCGAGAGCGCGTCTCCCGTCGAGACGCCGGCCGAGTCGCCCGGGGCGACCGTCTACTCGGTGCTCGCAGGCGACACGCTCGCCTCGATCGCCCGTCGCTTTGCAACGAGCGTCCCGCAGCTCCAGTCCTGGAACGGCGCGCGCTACCCCTCGCTCGTCTCCGACCCCGGGACGCTCCTCGTTGGTTGGCGGTTGATCGTCGCCAATGAGCCGGGCGTCACCCCGCTCCCGGCGCCGACGGTTCGACCCACCACACCTCCGGTCGCCGCCTGCCGCGCGGGGAACCGCGCCGGTGCCGCGCCGGCCGCGGTCTATCGGTCCATCCCGGGTGCGGGTCCCGAAGTGGCCTTGACCTTCGACATGGGTGGTCGCCTGGATCCGGCGCTGAAGATCATGAACTACCTGGTCGCCCACAAGGTGTGCGCGACCATCTTCCCGACCGGCGCCATGAGCCAGACCGCCATCGGTCAGCATGTCCTCGCCATCATCAAAGCCCATCCTGAGCTGTTCGAAGTCGGCAACCACACGATGCATCATTGCGACCTGGTACACGGCGGACTCGGTTCGCCCAATACCGCTCCCTGCGCGACCGGCGGTCCGCCCACCGCCGCCTTCGTCCGCAAGGAGCTGACCGATGCGGCCGCCATCCTGAAGGCCGGCACCGGGCAAGACCCCGCCCCCTACTGGCGCCCGCCGTACGGCACGTAC
>VBKA01000057.1 GCA_005879815.1 Chloroflexota bacterium | reverse complement strand
CGAACCAAGCCCGGAGGTCAGAAACCAACCCCACGTGTGCACGTTCCACCTGCACTTCTTCTTCGCCGATGCAGCGCAAGCGGGCACATGGTGGATCCAGTCATGGCCGCCCACCGGAAACGGCACGACCATGCTTACCGGTACGTACCTCACGAACCAGAACGGTGAGGACCGGCAGCCCGAAGCCGGCGCGTACTCGCTGCCGGACGGGCACTACAAGCTGTTCTGGGAGGGACGCAACAGCTCGAACATCAAGCACAAGGTCTTCTGGGTTGCCTGCGCATTGACGGCGCGGCCAACCTCGAGCATTGCCGCGATCGTCACAGTTGAGAGGAGCGAGCTGCTCGTTCTCGCCAGGCTGGAAGCGTCCCTTCGGGCGCAGATCTCCGCCGAAGTCTCGGCCATGGCGACGGCCAGCGCCCAGCTGCGGGTCACCATCCAGGCGCACCTTGCAGCGCAGAGGACTGAGCTGGCTGCGCTCCTGAACCTGTCGACGGCCATCCGCGCCGAGATCTCGGCCCGGCTGGCGGAGCTGCGCGCAAGCAGCCTGACGGAAGTTCATGCTGCAATCCAGGCGCAGATTGCCGCTCAGCAGGCAGAGCTCAGTGCGGTGGCGGCCCTCAAAGTCGCCCTTGGCGCCGAGGCCAATACCACACAGGCAAGCATCTCGGCAGCGGCTGCGAGCCTGGTCAACGCGCTCCAGGCACGGATCGCGACGTTCCATGCGGAGGTCGCGGCGCTTGCCAACCTCGAGGCAGCTCTGAGCGCGCAGATCAGCGCGGAGCAGGCAGAGTTGGCAGCAACCAGCTCCACACAGATCGCGGCAGCCGTGCGAGCCCGGATTGCGGCCCAGAATGAGGAGCTGGCCGCGGTGGCGGCCCTCGCGGCCAGCGGGCGCATCGAGGTCCAGACCGCCGGAGCGGTGCTCGCATCGCTGGGCCTTTCGGCTAGCGCCGGAGCCACTGCGGGCATTGGCGCAGGTGGAACCCGCGGCGGCGGAGCCGGAGGGGTGAAGGGCGTGGCAGCAGGAAAGGGCCAGGTCGGAGCCTCAGCCGGTGTGACCGGCTCGACGAGTGGTGGTGGGGCTGGCGCTGTCTCCGCTACCCAGGCCGGTGTTGGGAGCTCAACGCTTCCAAACACGGCGGTTAGCTCTAAGCCCATGCCGGCGTCGCCGGGACTGCTTGGCATCGCGTTGATTGGGCTGGTGCTCATCGGCTGGATCGGGTGGCGGTCGAGGAAGGCAACCCGCTAAACAGCCGCGACCACGCACCTTCGAGAGGGACCTTCGCTCCGGCGGAGGTCCCTCTCCCATGTTGTCAGTTCAACGAGCCGAGTTGCGCTCCCTGGCTAGTGAGCGCGTAGAGCACCGCGATCCCGATGTAGAAGAGCAGCGCGGCGAGCGGCAAGAACAGGGCGAGTGGCACGGCGAGCACGTAGATGAGCGGCCCAATGGATGCTCGCCGCAGCTCGGCGCGAGCGTGAATCCCGTCATACGGCGGCTCGAGCAGCTCGGGATGGCGGACGATGTGGCGCCACATCAGTGTCCAGGGCAGCGCGGTCGCGACGGAGAGGAGGCCGTACACCACCGCCGCGGTCGCGGCAGGCGGTCCTCCCTCGGCCAGGTAGGCGGCCAGCAGCGCGGTCGGGAAGGGCAGGGTGGCGACTCCGAGCAGGAGCGCCAGGTTGAGCCAGTGCAGGCGGTTGTCGAAGCGCCGGATCTTGTCGACGAAAGCCCGATGGTTGAGCCAGATGATGCCGATGGTCAGGAAGGCGGCGAGGTAGGCCAGATAGGAAGGCCAGTGCCGCGCCAGGGCGGCAATGAGGCTGCCCGCATCACGCGCCTCCGCATCGGATGGGACCTTGAGATCGAGCACCAGGAGCGTGATCGCGATCGCCATCACCCCATCACTGAAGGCTTCGACTCTGCTCGTCTGAGAGAGCCGCGTTTCCTGATCCGGAAGATCGGGCGCGAGGGCACGAGAATCGAGCGGGGCGGTCATCAGCGGGTGATCGGATCCGGAGCTCTGATCAGGCCGAGAGATTCGCCAGCAGGCGCAGCAGGGGCAGGCCAGCCGCGAGGGCGGCGGCAAGCGTGTCCGGAAGCTCCGGAGAGGTCACCTCGCCATCGGTCAAATGCCGACCGAAGGTCACGTCCTTGAGCTTCAGGAGCTCGGCATCTGGGTGGTCGGCAGGAAATCCGCTGGGCACGCGCTTGAGCCGTTCGCCTTCAACCTCGCCGAAGGTGGCCACGAATGCGGCGTCGCGGAGAGCCGCGTGCACCGCTCGCGGGCGGTCCGACACCGTGGAACGCCACGCGGCCAGCCGGGCCGGCTCGGGGTGCCACATGCCGCCGCCCACGTACGCCTCACCCGGATGCAGCGAGAAGTAGCCGCCCACGCCTCGCCCCTCGCCGATCCACGGGAAGCTGGCGCTGACGTAGGTCTTGTACGGGGACTTGTCCTTGGAGAAGCGAACGTCCCGATAGATGCGGAAGGGCGAGCGGACAGGGTCCGCCTCGAGCGGAACATCGAGCCGCGCGAACCGGTCGCCGAGGGCGGCGCAGAGCTCCTCGAGCGGCTCCTTGATCAGGCGCTCGTAATCGGCCTTTCGCGGCTGGAACCAGGCGCGGTCGTTGTTCGCCGCGAGATCGCGCAGGAACTGGAGCCCTTCAGCAGAGAACCCGGAGAAGGCGCTTGGCTCGGTCATGGAGCCCCGATCGTACCGATCCAGCCTGCGCGCATCAATGGAGCCGAGTGCATCGGTCCGGCACAATGCCGCGGACCATGACCATCGATCCCGGGCTGCTTCGCGAACTGCAGTTCGTGGTGGCCTTCCTCGCGGTGGTCGGTGGCCTGCAGCTCCTCTTCCGCGGCCTGCGGTCATACCTCCGCGGCGGCAACCTCAGCTCCGTGGGCACGTCGCAGATCGCCAGCCTGAGTGCTGGGCTCGTGCGGGTGACGGGGACGGTCGAGGCACCCCTCACCATCGAGTCCTACTACGGCTTTCCGTGTGTCTACTACCGCGCGGAGCCACAGAGGCGTGATGGGGACCGCGACGACGAGTCCTCCGGGACAGTCGAGCGCTCGATCGAGTTCGACGTGCGGGACGACTCCGGCCGCATCCATGTGCTGCCTCATTCGGCGCAGTGGGACGTGCGCATGCGGGACACGCAACCTGAGGCGCGCGTCGAAGACGGCGATCAGGTGACCATCGTGGGCAGCGCCGTCCCCTTCGGCCAGCTCCAGGATCCGGGATCGGCGGAGTGGCTGGCGATGGACGACCCCGTGGTCGCCGCCGACCTCGAGGCGGCGCGGGCCGCGGGCCAACTGGAGCCGGACCCTCGCAAACGCTACGGGAACCTGGGCATCCCCGGCTTTGCGCTCGGACGGCCGGAAACGATACCGACCCTCGATCCAGGGGTCCCGGCGCCGGCCGTCTACCCTCGCTTGCCAGCTGCTCGTGACGAGGCCCTCTCGGCTGAGCGCACAACGCGACCTGCCGCGGGAATCGGGCCGGATGAATCCGCGGTGGCCAGCTTCGCACCGACGCCGGAGACCCTCGTGCTCGCCGCCGTACCGGGTTCCGATCTCGTGATAGCGGAGGGCGACCCGGCCAGTGCCGCATCGCTCGACAACTGGGAGTTCCTCGTCGGCCTGACCGGAGCGGTGCTGGCCATCGTGGGTGCCGTGCTTTTCGCGCTGACCATCGAGGGCTGGTTGGCATGACCCCCGCGCAGGCAGCCGCGGTCTTCGCCGTCATCATTGCCCTCGGCCTGATCGGCTTTCTTGCCTACGTCTCGTACAACGCGGTCGTCAAGCTGGCACAGCTCGCGGATCGTGGCTGGGCCAACATCGACGTCGCGCTGAAGCAACGGCACGATGAGCTCCCGAACCTGGTGTCCGCGGTGCGCGGTGTGATGGCCTTCGAACGCGACGTGCTGGAAGACGTCACCCGGCTTCGGGCCGCCTATCAGCCCGAGGCTCCCGTCCCGCAGCAGGCCGCGACGTCCGAGGCCACGACGGCCGCCGTCCAGCGCCTGCTGGCGGTTGTCGAACGCTACCCCGAGCTGCGCTCCGCGGCGAACGTCATGGCGCTGCAGCAGGAGATCGCACGCCTGGAGGACGTCATCGCCACCCGCCGCGAGCTCTACAACGACGCGATCTTTCGCTACAACACCACCATCGCCCAGATGCCTGCCGGCCTCATCGCGCCCCTGTTCGGGTGGCGACCTCGCGCCTTCTTCAGCGTTGCGCCGTCGGAGGCTGCCCCGCCGTCCCTAGATCTCCGAGACTCCGCCTGACAGGCCGCCCCGAGCCCGTCAGCTCTTGAGGCGCGCGCCCTCCGGGTCGTACAGCGGTTCCGCGCTGACGGTGCACGGCACCCATTCGCCGAACACCTCCACCTCCCCGCGGACGCCGATCTGCGCCGCTTCAGCCGGCATCAGCGCATACGCGATGCTGCGCTCGATCGCGAAGCCGTAGCCACCCGACGTCACACGGCCCACGATCTCGTCACCGACTCGCACCGGCTCATTCCCGAGCGCCACCGAGCGCGGATCGTCGAGCACCAGGCACGCCAGACGCGACCCAGACGGCTCCCTTGCTCGCAGCAGGGCCTCACGACCCAGGAACTCGCTCGGTTTGTTCATGCGCACCGCGAACCCGAGTCCCGCCTCGAACGGTGTCACCTCGGGGGTGATGTCAGTGGACCAGACGCGATATCCCTTCTCCAGCCGCAGGCTGTCGATCGCCCGGTAGCCGCCCGCCAACATGCCCATCGGGCTGCCGGCGGCCCATAGGGTGTCCCAGAGCAGGAGCCCGTACTCCATCGGGCAGTAGAACTCCCAGCCCAGCTCGCCTACGTAGGTCACGCGCAACGCAGTGACCGGCACGTTCCCCACGCTGATCTCGCGGCAGGTCAGGTACGGGAAGGCCTCGTTGCTGACGTCGTCGGTGGTGGTGCTGGCCAGGATGTCGCGGGCCATCGGTCCCCAGAGGCCGATGCAGGCGCGCGACGAGGTCACGTCGCGAACCGTCACCGACCCATCGTCGGGCGCATGGCGACGGATCCAGCCCAGGTCGTGGTTGCCGAAGGCGGTGCCGGTGACGATGAAGAACCGATCCTCCGCGAGGCGGGTCACCGTGAAGTCGCACTCGATCCCGCCGCGCTGATTAAGCATGTGCGTGTACGTAATGCGACCGATGGCGCGGTCCACGTCGTTGGCGCACAGCCACTGCAGGAAGCCGAGCGCTCCCGGCCCGCTCACCTCGATCTTCCCGAAGCTTGTCTCGTCGAAGAGCGCCGCAGTCCTGCGCGTCGCAAGGCTCTCGGCGCCGATCGCCGGAGACCAATGCTCGCCCGCCCAGCCGCGGGGTCGGAGGCTCGGTTCGCCGGCGGCGGCGTTCGACTCGAACCAGTTGGGCCGCTCCCACCCGGCCTTCTCGCCAAAGGCGCAATCCAGCGCCGTCAGGCGCGGGTATGTGGGTGAGAGGCGGAGTGGGCGCCCCGCCTGGCGCTCCTCGTTCGGGTAGTGGATGTCGTAGTAGGTGGCGTACACCTCGGTCGTCCGGGCCAGGGTGTAGGCACGCGAGCGGTATTGCGCACCAAAGCGCCGGATGTCCATGGTCCACAGGTCGAGCTGCGGCTCGCCGTCGACGATCCAGTGCGCCATCTGGCGCCCCAGGCCGCCGGCGCCGGCGATCCCGTGCGCGGAAAAGCCCGCGGCGACGAAGAATCCGCGCACCTCCGACTCGCCCAGGATGAACTCATTGTCCGGCGTGAACGCCTCAGGGCCGTTGATCAGCTGCTTGACGCCGGCATCGGCCATGACCGGCACGCGCCGCACTGCACCCGCCGAGATCTCCTCGAAGCGCGGCCAGTCGGGAGGCAGCAGCTTCCCGTTGAAGTCCGGCGGGATGCCGTCCAGCGCCCAGGGCGCCGGGTTGCGCTCGTAGCCGCCCATCACCAGGCCGCGGACCTCCGGCCGGAAATAAACGAGGTTGTCCGGGTCGCGCAGCTGGGGAAGCTCAGGGGTGACGCCGGCCACGGGCTCGGTGACGAGGTACTGGTGCGCCATCGGCACGATCGGGATGGTGACGCCGGCCATGCGACCCACTTCCGGCGCTGCCATCCCCGCGGCATTAACCACGACCTCGGCCTGGATCGCGCCTCGATCGGTCTCGACCCCGGTGACGTGGCCACGCTCGAGGCGCAGCCCGGTGACGCGCACATGCGGCAGGATCGTGGCTCCCCCCCGGCGCGCACCGGCCGCCATGGCCCGCGTCAGGCCGCTCGGGTCGAGCCATCCATCGGTCGGCAGCCAGGCGGCGCCCAGCACACCGTCGGTGCTCATCAGCGGGAACCGGGTTTGCGCCTCTTGTGCGCTGATCAGCTCCATCGGCAGGCCGTGGGTCTTGGCCCACCCTGCCTGGCGCCGCAGCTCCTCGAGGCGTTCCGGCGATGAGGCCAGGCGCAGCGAGCCGACCTCCTGCCAGCCCGGGTCGACATCGGTCTCCCCGGCAAGCTGTCGGTAGGTCGAGACGCTGTCGACCATCATCCGGGTGAGGGTCGGGCTCGAGCGCAGCTGGCCGACCAGTCCCGCGGAGTGGAAGGTCGAGCCGCTCGTGAGATCGGACCGATCGAGGAGCGCCACATCGGTCCAGCCCAGCAGGGTCAGGTGATACGCGATCGCCGCGCCTCCCACGCCGCCGCCGATGATCACGACCCGAGCTTGGCTGGGAACCGCGCCGGGCTCAGGCACTCGCAGCCTCGCCCAGGCGCCGCTCGAAGTCCGGCCCCTCGGCGTTTCGCAAGAGCCGCTCAAAGTGCTCGTCCGCGTAGGCCACGAAGTCGACGTCCAGGGTGCTGATCGCCTGCTGCAGGACACCCCACATCGCCTCGCGAAAGTCACTCACTACGCGCATGAGGGTCAGCCGCGCCAGGCGGGGCCCGCGAACCTCGCCGTCATAGGCCTCGATCAGCCACGCATCCTCCTCCGCAGACAGCTCGTGGTTGACGCTGAAGTTGCCCAGATCGAAGAACGGGTCGCCCATCCCCGCGTATTCCCAATCCACGATCCGGATCCGTTGCCCGTCATCGATGAAGTTGGCGTTGAGCAGGTCGTTGTGGCACGGCCGCAGCTCCATGGGTGCCTCGAGGAAGGCGCGCTCGATGCGGCGCGAAGCCTCGTGCGCCCGATCCCAGGCGGCGGGAATGGGCACGCCGTGCGAGACGGCGAGCGCACGGTAGGCCTCCACGATGCGGAACGGGACGAAGAGGCCGGGGATCGCCGGACCCTCGTGGATGCGGCGCAGCGAGTCGACGACGCGCTCGATAGTCGGCCGCTCGTGGACCTGCTCCAGGGACACCGCATCACCCACGATGAAGCGGGT
>VBKA01000056.1 GCA_005879815.1 Chloroflexota bacterium | reverse complement strand
GTCCTCGAGGTTCAGGCCCACCGCGCCGGTTTCGAGCAGCTGCCGGGCAACGTTGGCCACGCCCTGCGGGTCGTCAGCGTAGCCGGCTTCCAGGTCGGCCGTGACCGGGACCGATACGTGGTCGACGATGCGCGCAACCAGGGCGAGCATCTCGGCGGCGGGTATGCGCTCGCCATCGGGGTATCCCAATGCGGATGACACCGCGCTGCTCGAGGTGGCGATGGCCGGCAGCCCCGCGCGCTGGACGACGAGGGCGCTGGCCACGTCCCAGGCGTTCACCAGAACGAGCGGCCGCCGGACATCGTGGAGCGCGAGAAGCCGCTGTGCGAGGGAGCGCCGCAGGGATCGATCCATTGACGGCTCCCATGCTATCGGCGCGCGTCGTCGTCATCTCAGGGTGGATGTGGCGGGCGAGGTCCGAAACGGTATACCGTGTCCTCCCGCCAGAGCAGGACGACCGGTGGAGGCCTCCATGGCGCAGCTGACCAAGATCGAATCAGGCCCCGATCGGCACGGGCGCCTGGCGCACGTTCTCCAGACGCGCGGTGCTCCGCCCGACGTCGAGGGGCCCATGGTCCTGGAGCATCGTGAGGCGCTGATCTACACCCTTGGCAAGGCTGCCGAGCTCGAGCACCTGGTCCTCTGCCAATACCTGTTCGCCGCCTTCTCGCTCAAGCAGGAGGAGCGCGAGGGCCTCTCCGGCGAGCAGGTGACCCTGATCAAGGGATGGCGCCACGCCCTGATGGAGATCGCCGAGCAGGAGATGCTGCACCTGGCGCTCGTCCAGAACCTGCTGACCGCCGTTGGCGCCGCCCCGCGTCTGGCACGGCCGAACTTCCCCGTCCCGCCGCGCAGCTTCCCGGCGGCGGTGCAGATGGCGCTCATCCCCTTCGGTGAAGTCGGCCTCCGACACTTCGCCTACCTCGAGCGGCCCGAGGGCTACGAGATGGCCGACGCGGAGGAGTTCGCTGCCATCGAGAAGGCGGTTCCTCTGCCGATCGCCGGGGCCGACGAGATCGGCCCCCATCTGCAGGACTTCGCCACCATCGGCCACCTGTACCGCTCGATCGACGAGGGCCTCGCCCACCTGGCGGAGAAGCTGGGGACGGATCGCCTCTTTATCGGTCCTGCGTCCGCCCAGGCGACCGAGGTGCACTTTCGCTGGCGGGAGCTCGTGGCAGTCACCGATCTCGAGTCCGCGCACCGCGCCATCGAGACCATCGTCGAGCAGGGCGAAGGCGCGCGTGGTGACTGGCGTGAGGCGCACTTCGGCCGCCTGATCGCCATCCTCGACGAGTACCTGGCGGCAAGGCAGGCGGATCCAACCTTCGAGCCCACCCGACCGGTCGTCGCCGCGCTGGTGCGCGATCCTGAGTCGGAGCTGTCGGCCCCGGTCATCAGCGAGCCGTTCACGATCCGGTGCATGGACCTGCTCAACGCGGTCTACGAGGTCCTGCTGCAGATGCTCTCGCGCTACTTCGTCCACACCGACGAGACCGATGAGCAGCTCCGCGAGCTCGCCAACACCTCCGTGGGCCTGATGCAGGACGTGATCAAGCCGCTCGGAGGCCTGGTGACCCAGCTGGCCGTGGGCGAAGCGCGGCCAGGTGCGGCTGCCGGACCCTCCTTCGAGCTGTTCTACGCCGTCGACTACCTGCTTCCGCACCGCGACGCGGCCTGGACGCTCATGGAGGAGCGCCTCCGCGAGGTGGCCGAGCTCGCGACCCGCTGCCGGGACGCCTGCATCCCCTCGTTCCTGGTTCCGCTGTCCCGGATCACCGACGCCCTGCGCCGCCACGCCGACCATCTCGCCTCCGCGCGCTGAGCTCCCAGGAAGGGGGGTGCCGAATCCGGCGCAGCGTGCGATAATGCGGACATCACCACTCGTCAGCTGAGCCGTTACCTCACGTGGCGGCTCCCAGATCGTCACTTCTCGAAGGTCCACGTCCTCGGCGAGGCCGGCACTCCGCTGTGCGGACGTGTCCCGAGCCGAGAGCGCGGTCGGCCCGTGCCTCCCATCCCTGAGTCCGAGCTCTGCCCGGACTGCCAGACGGCGCTCGGCGACAGCCAGTAGGCCTTCCGCGGCGCATCGCCACGATCAGGTGCGCAGGGGTCCCAGGCGCACCGCAAAGTGGTAGCGGTCCGCGCGATACCAGGAACGCACGTACTCGAACGGTCGGCCGTTGTCGAGCTCACTGAGCCGTTCCATGACCAGCACAGGCTCCCCCTCAGCCAGACCGAGCATGAGCGCTGTCGCGGGTCGGGCTGCTTCGGCCGTGATCGTCTGGGTCGCCACCCCAAAGCGCAGCCGGAAGACGCGCTGCAGGAGCTCGTAGAGGGATCCCCGCTCGAGGTCCATGCTCAGCAGGCCCGGACATAACGTCAGCGGCAGATGCGTGGTCTCGATGGCCATCGGTTCACCATTCGCCAGCCGCAGCCGTCGGATACGCGCGATCGGCTCATCCGGCTGCAACCGCAGCCGAGCCGCGATCTCGTGATCGGTCACTCCCTCCGCCTCGAGGAGGCGCGACGCGGGGACCAGCCCACGCTTGGTCATCTCCTGCGAGAAGCTGGTGAGCCCCACCAGCTGCTGGGTCACCTCGCCGGTTGCCAGGAACGTGCCGCGCCCAGGCGCAGTATAGATCGCGCCCTCCGCGATCAGCTCCCGGACCGCTTGGCGCACGGTCATGCGGCTGATGTTCAGGTCCCGCGCCAGCTCGCGCTCGGACGGGAGCTGCTCGTGCTCCTCGCCGCGCAGGCGGGCGATGCGCTCGCGGAGCAGCTCTTTCACCTGGCTGTAGAGGGGTACCGGGCTGCGGCGGATAAGTCGACCATTGCCTGTCTTGCGGACGCTCACGAGTCGCGCGCCTCCTTCCACCGCGCCTGGAGGTCGGGCGCCAAGCGGCGTCGAAGGGCACGTTCGAGCTGCTGGTAGCCGGTGATGTCGGTGCGAATGACCACCGGCCGTCCCGCCTCCACTTGCAGTACCACCTCCGGCACCGAGCGCATAAAGGTCTTGGGCAGGATCCGCACAGCGCGAACGTCTGCGTAGGCGACGCGCCTGGGTGAGCCGATGATGGGTGCCACCTCCAGGGCGTCAGCGCCCACGCTGAAACGGAATGGCGACGCCCAGCGCGTCAGCACCGCCACTGCGAAGCCGATCGCCAACGCGGCGGCCAGCAGGATCCCCGCCCTGCGCGTGCCGGGATCGAGCTCGTGGTCGCGCCACACCAGGCTCGGATCGATGACCAGGATGGCGAAGATCACGAGCAGGAAGAGCAGCGTGGGGACGTACGCCCAGCGATGGCGCGCCGAGTAGTTGAAGACCGATCCCGTGCCGGAGCGGGTCATGCCGGCAGCGCTCCATCGAAGAGCAAGGCGATCGCGCTGGCCGCGTCGTCCGGCATCCCGTCCGGCACCACCAGGTCGGCCGCCGCGCGCACCTCTGGTCGAGCATGGCGCATGGCAACCGAGCGGTGCGCCGCGACCAACAGCTCGATGTCGTTAGTCCCGTCCCCGATCGCGCCAACCTCGTCCAGCGAATATCCAAGCCAGCGCGCCAGCTCGCCCGCCGCGCGGCCCTTGTCGACGCCGCGCGGCAGCAGCTCGATGCTGCGGTTGTCACCCGAGGTGATCGCATACCGATCGCCGAGGCGTTTCCGCGCGGCGTCGAGCGCCCTCTGGTAGTGCTCCGTTCCGGTCCAGATCGCCACCTTGTGCGGCCGGCTGGCCCGCAGGCTTGCCAGGTCCTCGACGACCTCCGGAAGCGGCTCATTGAAGGGCACGAAGAGGTCGACCACCTCCTGCCGGAGGTCCGTGGTGCGGAATCCATACGGGTAGCAGAGCAGCGCAGGCAGGTCGATCTCCGCAGCCAGCGTGAGAAGCTCGTCCACCTCTTCGGGCCCGAGCGTGACCGAGAAGACCGCCTCCCCGCCCGCCGGGGCGGTGACCAGCGCGCCGTGCATGGTGATCTGGGGTCCGTCCAGACCGAGGTCGCGGACGATCGAAGCGATGCCGCTCGGAACGCGGCCGGTGGCCACGGCCACGCGGATCCCCGCTTCGCGCACGGCGTCCACCGCGGATCGCGTGCGCGCGGAGATCGACCCGTCGGCCTCCAGCAGCGTGCCGTCGAGGTCGCAGACGAGCAGCTGCAGGGTGCCGTCGGCGGTCGGTGTGTGGTCGGCGATCACCGCGTGACGCCCTCCAACGCTTCGCTCGCCCGTCCGTGTACCTGGGTGGCGAGCTCACGCAGCAGGTCGAGCGCCGCATCTGCGATCGTCTGGCCACCGCGGGCGTCGAAGCGACTGGCGGAGGCCTCGTAGACCCCATTCCGGTGAGCCGCCTCGTCTGCCACATATCCGAAATAGCCGCCGGTGTAGCCGATGACGCGCGTCCACCCGAAGGGCGAACGCTCGCGGATGGCGAGGCCGTAGGAGGCGAAGAGCTCGACCGGCAGGTGGATCCAGGCTGCCTCGCCGACGGCCACGGCGGCGATCGGCAGCTCAACGCTGGCGGCCATGCCGGCCTCGGCGAGCGCGGCGAGCATGAGCGATCCCTCGTATCGGGTGCGTGCGATCCGCTCCTCGGGAGCAGGCACTCCGGCTGCCCGGGCGGCCAGCCAGGTGGCCTCCAGCTCCCCCGACCGCCGTCGAGCCTCAGCGAGGTCGGGAAGATCGCGCGTCCGGACGGTCACCGCCGCGCGGCGGACCGCGACGCGTCGCTCGCCGGTCTCCGGTCGTGCCGCGAGCAGCGCCTCGAGCGCCGCGCCCGCCACCAGGCCCCCGATGCGGTCCACCTCTGGGAAGGTCTGTGAACGGCGGACGAAGCGGGGGCTCGCGTCGCCCGCGGCTCCCTGGAGGAAGGCGATCACTGGCGGCGTCCGGGTAGACGCTCGCGCCTTGCCGAGCGTGCGCGGTTCGAACGGCGTGATGGGCGCGAGCGCGCCAGAAAGTGCGCGACGCATCGCGCCCGGCCAGTCCGCTGACCAGGCGAGGTTCTCATGTCCCAGCACGGTCGCGTGCGACGCGTAGTCGACGATCGCCGCCACCACCGCGCCTGCCGCATCCACGAGTGCCAGGACGCCCGCGCTGGGGTCGTGTGGACCGGTTGGATCGTTGCGATTGCCACCGGCCGCCGGAGCGTGGCCCTCCGCGAAGACCGCGCGGCACGGAGCAAGACGGCTCGGCAAGGTGCCAGCCGCAGCCGCCAGGCGGTCCACGAGGACCTCCCGGAGCTGACCGTCCGCGGTTTCTGGACTCATCGGTCCCAACCCGCGCACCCAGCCCGAGGCCGACGAGTGCGTGTGCGAGGCGCAGACGAGGACGGCATCGGTCGCACAGCCGCAGGCCTGGCCAACGGCGGCCGCGATCCGCGCGGCAAGCTCCTCGTCAACGCAGACCACATCCATCGCCAGCCAGAGGACCTCGCCACCGTGCATGTCGCGGAGCCAGATCAACGACCCTTCCAGCGGATCGTGCGCGCCGGTTGCGGTCTTGCCTTCGCGAAGCAGGTAACCGCCCAGCGGCTTGCCCGCCGGAGGCGTCAGACCGACCGTCGCGGCCGCGACCTGCAGGGATGCCTCCGACTCGCTCACCACCCGCGGATCCGATCCCAGTACTGATCGAGCAGGCGCTGGCTCGCCTCGCGTCCGCCATCCACGTTCCCCGAGCGGAAGACGGGTGGCTCAACGCCATGGGCCAGCAGCCTCTCTTCGGCCCCGATCACCAGGGTCTGGATGATCGCGGTGCCCAGCACGCCCGAGAGCGGTCCCACCGGGACGCCGTTCGCGAGACGCACCGCACAGTCACCGGCGGGAGCCCCGTTGTCGATCGCCAGGTCGACCGCTTCGTGCAGGTGTCGGCCGCTCGAGTGTCGCGATGGCTGGGAGGTGGCATGGGCGATGGAGGTGATGCCGATAGTGCGCACCCCGCGCGCCCGTGCGGCATCCGCGACGTCGATGGGCACCGCGTTGCGACCCGACTGGCTGACGATGATCATCACGTCCGGCGGCGCGAGCCGCCGATGCTCGACGATCAGCTGTCCGTAGCCCTCCAGGCGCTCGGTGAGCTCCGACTTGGTGACGTCGTGGTAGCCGCTGACCGAGTCCTCGAGGATGGCATCGGTTGGCGCCAACCCCCCGGCCCGAAAGAACACCTCTTCCGCGATCAGGCGGGAGTGTCCCGTCCCGAAGATCCGGACCAGCCCCCCAGCCTCGATCGCCTCGGCGATCCACGCGGACGCCGTGGCCATGCTGGCCGCCTCCCTGGCGCCGAGCTCATCGAGGCCGCTGCGTGCCGCGGCCAGGAACTCGACCGCAGGCCCTGCCAGCGTGGCCGCGCCCTCGCTCGCTGTCACAGCACCTTCGCCTCCGCGAGCAGCTGCATGAAGTCGTTGCGGCGGTCGGTGGGCATCATGCGGGCGGTGAGCTCTACGCCCTCGTCATGCAGGTCCTTGAAGGCGGCCACGTCCCTTGCGGTGACGAAGACCGTGCGGGTCACTCGCTTGGAGCCAGCGGCGAAGGCCATGTTGCCCACGTTCATGGTCTTGACCCCCAACCCGCCGCGATGAAGGCGGAGCGCATCGGACGGTTCTTTGACGAGCATGAAGACCTGCTCGTTGGCGTGCGCCGGGTCCTTAAGGTAGGCGAGGGCCTCGTCGACCGACAGGATCACTTCGTGGACCGATGGCGGCTTCACCGCCAGCAGCATCGTCTTCTGGAACTCGTCGGCCGCGATGCCGTCGTTGGCGACCATGATCGTGTTGGCCCGCTCGGCCTGCAGCCAGGTGACCACCACCTGTCCGTGGACGAGCCGGTTGTCAATGCGCACGTGCCGGATCACCCATCACCTCCCGCAGGCTTGGCCCCGGCCAGGGCCGTACGGATTACGTCTCCCACGTCACGGACCGATTCCCGCCCGGCCACCACCGCCCGCTCCGCGAGCTCGCGGGCGCTGACGCCTTCGCGCCCCAGCAGGCACTCCAGCAGCATGGGGAGGTTCATGCCGGCCACGATCTCGATGTTGGGCCGATGCCGGAGCAGCGAGGCGGCTGCGTTGGCCGGGGCGGCACCGAACAGGTCGGCGAAGATGACCGCCTCCCCGCTCTCTCCAACGTGAAGCTTTTTCAGCGCGGTTTCGAGCCGCTTCGCCACGCGCTCGACGTCGTCCTCCGGGCGCAGCTGGACAACCTCGAGCGCGTCTTGCGGACCCGCGATCATCTCGATCGCGCCGCGTAGACCCGAGGCCAGCGGGCCGTGACTCGTTGGTCACGTGACGCTCCGGATGCGGCCGCGATATCGGTCCCGTAACCTGGTGTTGCGCTCCGCCGACCCGTCCACGTTCTGCGACACGAGGACTGGCGGTTCCACGCCGCGCCGCACGAGCTCGGCAATGGTCTCCACCAGGGTCGAGTTGAGCAGGGTCGCGCCAACGACGGTGGAGGTCGGACCCACCCCTTCCATCACTCCTTCCAGCTCGACCGCCGCGTCGCCGGCCGCGCCGCAGGTGTCGAGCACGACATGGGCCAGGTCCAGCAGGCGCTTGCCGGAAGAGTGGCGGGAGGAAACGCTTCTGGAGAACTCCGCGGCGGTGACGGCGATGACCGGAAGGCCTCGCTCCCGGCCAAGCATCGCCATCTCGATCGGCGAGGCATTGCGACCCGAGTTGCTGATGACGATCAGGCAGTCGCGCGACTCGAGCGCATA
>VBKA01000028.1:1610-8889 GCA_005879815.1 Chloroflexota bacterium | reverse complement strand
ATCGCTACTACTGGAGCCACGAGAACTTTCCCGCCAGCGCCTTCAGCCTGCGCAGCGGCGCGCCGGAGAACGTCGTCATCGTCGACACCACGGGTGACCGGAACCGGGTGCTTGGCGAGGTGGACCTGTTCGCGGCTCCCCTCCTGGTCCACGAGAAGGCGATCTACATCCACGAGGGCGTGCAGCACCACGTGGACCGGCTCGACTGGGAGGAGCGCAAGGCGTACGTCACGCGCACCGACGTCGACTACTACACCGATGCCGACCTCGGAATCACCCTGAAGGTGCTCGAGGTCTTCGACGAGGCGGACGAGGCTCGTCGCGGAAAGCGGCAGCGTGGCGAGGTGATGGTCGCCTGGAAGGTGACCATGTTCAAGAAGATCAAGTTCCACACCCACGAGAACGTCGGCTGGGGTTCGATCAGCATCCCCGAGCAGGAGATGCACACCACCGCCTGCTGGCTGGTGCCTCCGTCCGACCTGGTCAACCGCTACGACCGCGATACGCTCGACGGCGCGCTGATCGGACTCGCCAACCTGGCACGCACCACCGCCTCGTTGCTGCTGATGTGCGACCCGCGCGACCTCGGGGTGCTGGCCCAGGTCCAGGCACCCTTCACCGGGCAGCCGACGCTCTACCTGTTCGACGCCGTGCCTGGCGGAGTAGGGCTCAGCGAGCGTCTCTTCAGCCTCACCGACGACCTGATCCACGCCAGCCGAAAAGCCGTTGAGTCGTGCGCGTGCGCCGATGGCTGCCCAGCCTGCGTAGGTCCAGCCATCGAGGTCGGGCACCGAGGCAAGGCCGTCGTCACCGAGCTGCTTGCCGCGCTGGACGCCGCGTGATCGAACGCAGCCTCGCGCAGCGGCTCGAGGCGGTCCGTGCGCGGCACCCGGCCGGGCCGCCGCGTCCGGCGATGGAGGACCGCGCCGGTGCCCTCGCGCGCTGGTTCGGGGCGCGGCTCGAGCTGACGGACGGCGGCGCCACCGTGGTCGTCGAACGCCGCATCCCCCTGCCACCCGACGAGGCGGCCGTGCTGCGCGGCCTGCCGGCAAGCACCTACCTCGATACCGAAACGACCGGGCTCTCGAGCGGTGCGGGCACCGTGCCGTTCCTGGCGGGAATCGGGGTGATGGACGGCGACGCGCTGGTGCTTCGTCAGCTGCTGCTCCCGGACTATCCCCACGAGCGGGCGCTCCTTCGGCGTCTGTGCGGAGAGCTCGCCAGCTGCCCGCGAATGGTGACCTACAACGGACGCGGCTTCGACCTGCCCCTGCTGGTCACGCGCCTGACCGTGCACGGATTCTTCGCGGAGCAGGCTTCACTGCCCGCCCGCCACGACGACTTGCTGCCCGTGGCCCGGCGACTGTGGCGACGAGCGGTGGGAGGGGCACGCCTCGCGGACATCGAGCACGCGGTGCTGGGAGTCCGGCGTGGGCTGGACTGCCCCAGTGCCGAGGTTCCTGCCCGCTATTTCGGCTATCTTCGCGACGGCTCTCCCGAGCCACTCGCCGCGGTGCTCGACCACAACCTGCAGGACATCGTCTCCCTTGCCAGGCTCGACGCTACTGTCCTCCTCCTCCGGGCAGGGGCGTGGCGTACGGCCTGGCCGCTGGACCACGGCGGACTTGCGCTCGAGCTGCTGCGTGCCGGAGACCTCGAGGAGGCGGGACGGGTCCTGGAGCATGCCCTCGCGCGTTCGGAGCGAGGCGACGGCTACCGCCTGCGACGCATGGCGGCGCGCCTGCTCGTCGCCGCGGGCGACGTGGATCGTGCGGAATCGGTCTGGCGGGAGGGAACGCGCGCCGGCTCGATCGAGGCAGCGTTGGCGTGGATCGAGGTCGCTCGCCTCAGGGAGCGGCTGCGTGGCGACCTGCGCGGTGCGCTCGACGCGGCGAGCGCCGCGGATCGCGTCCTAGACCTGGCATTCGCCCTCGGTCGAGGGGGCGGGATCCACGAGATCGGGCGCGCGCGCCTCGTCGTTGGCCGACGGCTGCGCCGTCTCAGACGCTGGGTCGCGGCGGCGGAGCGCCGCCTGGGACGGTCCGCCGCATGACCAGATTCAGCCCGTCATGCTCCGACGCGTGGCGCCCGGCTGGCGGGCGAGCCAGCGGTCCACGGCTGCATCCGCGGCGCGAGCGGCCGCGGCCAGCGACGCTCCCCGCGCGAGGTGGATCGCCACGATGGCTGCGAACGCATCGCCCGCGCCGGTCGTCGCCGCCACGCCAACGATCGCCGTCCTGCGTCGTACCACGATCGGCTCGCGCGTCCCGGCCTCGGACCGTACGTAGCCCGCCCCGCCCCAGGTGATCAGCAGGGCGGGGCCTGGAAAGAGCTTGCGTAGCGCGATCCCGGCCGTCGCGGTCGGGTGACGCTCGCTACGTCCCAGGTCCTCGTGACTTGCTACCACCGCATCACAGTTGCGGAGCTCGGCGAGTACGGCTTGCGGCAGATCGCCGGCATCGAGGGGCGTGACCCGCCCGTTGGAGTCGCGCGTGCGAAGCCAGCCCTGGAGTGCGGCGACTCGCACCCGGGCCTCGACGGCCTCATCGATCGTGGCGAGGGCGATGGCATCGAGCTCCCCGGCGACGGGCGCCAGCAGCAGCGCGCGCGGGTGCAGGCGCAGCAGGGGCCCGGGATCCGGTCGCAGGCGAACGCTGCCGTGGAGCGAGAGCCGGCGCGGGCCATCGCGCTCGTCGAGGTGGAAGACGAGCGTCTCCGGGACTGCCTCCACCTGCAGCGCGGCGATGCGCCGCAGCTCGCGCAGCCCGTCCTGCGCCTCAGGCTCGGGACCCGCGGCGGTGACCACGCCAATTGCCACTCGCGCCCGAGCGGCGGCCCTGGCGGCGTGCAGCACCGTTCCTCCGGGCGCGGCGCTCCCGTCTGGAAATCGATCGATCGTCAGGGCTCCCACCACGACGAGGTCGAGGCTCCCGTCCGACTTCCGCCGGTCCGCCCTGCTGCTCGGCATCGGTCTATCATCGGCCCATGCCCGTGTATTTCTACGAGCTTCATGAAGGTGCGACCGACCTGATGACCGATGCGCTGCTCGTCAGCCTGCAGCGCCACAGTCCGGAAGAATTCGCGTCCCTCGTCCAGGAGGCCCGCCGACGCGTGCTCGAGACCTTTGAGGAAGACACGCTGGTCGAGGCGGTGGCGCGCGAGCTCGAGCGCGCGGCCGGCTTCACCTACATTGCCGACGAGAAGCTGGTCGCCAGCATGAGCGTCGGGATGGAGGACGAGGACACCTACCTCGTGGAACCGAGCGACGAGTTCCGCAGCATCGTCGTCGAGCTCGAGCGCAGCTAGCCGTCCGCGCAGTGACGGCTCCGCTCAGCGCGCCACGTTGAAGAGCACCTCGATCACGTCCCCGTCCTGCACCTGGTAGGCCTTCCCTTCGGAGCGAAGCAGGCCCCGACGCCTCGCCTCCGCGGTTGAGCCGCAGGCCATCAGGTCGTCGAAGGTGACCACCTCCGCACGGATGAATCCACGCGCCAGGTCGGAATGGATCGCGGCGGCGGCATCCACCGCCGTCGCCCCGCGACGCAGCGTCCAGGCCCGGCACTCGTCCTCTCCGCCGGTGAAGAACGAGAAGAGGCCAAGCAACGCGTAGGTCAGGCGAATCATCCGGCCTCGAGAGGCTTCGCCGATCCCCAGGTCTTCCAGGAAGATCCGGGCGTCCTCGGGCGAGAGCTGCGCGATCTCTGCCTCGAGCTTGCCGGCGAGCGCGGCGACGTGGACCTCAGGACCGCCATGGCGTTCCTGGCCATCTTCCTCGATCGCGGGCACCTCGGGAAGCCGCGCTTCGTCGACGTTGACCAGCACCAGGACCGGCTTCTGGGTCAGGAACCTGTATCCGCGCAGCCGCTTCTCCTCGTCCTCCTCGAGGGGCAGTCCGCGCAGCGGATGGCCCTCGGCGAGGTGCGGCTCGATCCGTTCCAGCAGCGCTTCCTCGAGGGCGTTGGCCTCTCGCTCAGCCGGCGACCCGTGGCGTCCGCTGGTGCGGAGTTTTTCGAGGCGCTTCTGCACGACGCCCAGGTCCGCGACGGCGTACTCCAGGTCCAGCTCTTCGAGGTCGCGCCACGGATCAGCCGCACGCTCGGCGGCCCCTCCGTCGAAGGCGCGGAGGACGTGCACCAGGGCATCCGCATTGCGCACCTGTGCCAGCAGGTCTGGCGCGACCGTGCCTTCCCCTGCGGCCCCGGCCGGGATGGCGACATCGGCGTAGGTCACGTCCGCGGGCGTCACCTTGCGTGGGTGGTAGAGCTCGGCCAGACGATCCAGGCGAGCATCCGGCACCTTGACGACCGCCAGGTTGGGCGCCGCCCTGCCTCCAGAAAAGCCGGTCTCCGCCTGCACGCCGGTGAGGGCGTTGAAGACCGTCGTCTTTCCGGCGCTGGGCAGTCCGATGATGGTGACCTGCATCGGGCTAGCGTCGCACCCGCACCCACAGCTGGCCGGCCGCCCGCCCGCCTCGCACGCGCTAGTACCCGGCCTCCAGGTCCACCACGTTCTCGAGCGGCTCTCCCGCCAGGTAGTGCCGCAGGTTGTCGATGAAGAGGTTCAATCCCCGTTCGGTGACCCGATCGCTCGACCATGAGGTATGCGGGGTAATCACCAGGTTCGGCGTGCTGTAGAGCGGCGAGTCAGGCTGGAGCGGCTCGTCGTTGAAGACGTCGAGGACCGCACCCGCGATCCAGCCATTCTCCAGCGCGCGGCGCAGGGCGGCCTCATCGATCAGGCGGCCGCGCGCGATGTTGATGAGCCACGCTGATTCACGCATGGCCTGTAGCTGCGGCGCCCCGATCAGGCCGGCGGTCTGCTCGGTCAGGGGCGTGGCCAGCACCACGGCGTCGGATTCACCCAGTACCTGCTCGAGCTCCTCGTCGCCGAAGAGCCGGACGTTCGGAGCCTCCCCCGCTCCCCGCTCGGGGCGCCGCCGCGTGGCAAGCACCGTGGCTCCGAATGGCGCGAGCAGGTGGGCGATCTCCGCTCCGATGCTCCCATAGCCCACGATTCCGACGGTCAGGCTCCCGAGCTCCCGGCCACGCAGCGGCTGCCACGTCCGTTCGCGCTGCAGCTCGAGCAGCTGCGGTAGGCGCCGCGCGATGGCCAGCAGCATCATCACCACGTATTCGGCGATGGGACGACTGAAGACACCGCGGGCGTTGGTGACCGTGATCTCGCGGGCGCGAACCGCGGGCGTGGCCACGCGATCGACCCCCGCCGATGCGGAGTGAATCCAGCGCAGCTTCGGCGCGCGGGACACGACGTGGTCGAGGACCGATGCTGGCAGGCCTCCGCGAAGCAGGATCTCAGCCGACGAGAGCGCCATCTCCGCATCGGCGTGGACCAGGCCGTCGCGCGAGATGGGTACCACGCGGACGGGACCGACCGCCTGGATCTGTTCGATGAGCTCGGGAGTCAGCGGCGCCCCGAAGATGGGCGTGGCGAGGACCACGACCTCGCGGTTCACCCCCGCCCCTCGGACGCTGAAGCGGCACCGTCCTCCATGCGGCTGATCCAGCGCTTCGGGTCGCGGATCTCGTCGAGGCTGGGGAGGGTTTCCGGCCCCTCCCAGACGCGCTGCACGAAGCCAGCTCCGCGAGCCGCGATGACCGCGTCAACGAACCGCTCGCCGGCGGCGTACTGCTCCATCTTCAGGTCGAGCCCGGTGATCCGCATGATCGCCTGCTCGACCGCACCGCGTCGCTCGTTGCGTCGCTCGAAGCGATCGTGGAGCTCCGAGAAGCCCGGGATCAAGCGCTCTCCCGCCGCGTTCATCACGTGGTTGGAGTAGCCCTCCAGGAGTGACATGAGCGCCTGGGTGCGCCCGAACGTCGCCCGCTGCTGGTCGGTCATCAGCCGCTCGATCCAGTGCCCGCTGCGCGCTCCGGACAACGCTTCCCGCAGGCGCCGGCCAAGGCCGCCGGTATCGGTCGCCAGCTGCTCGACCGATTCAGCCACCAGCGCGGTGAAATGGTCGCGCAACCATGGGTGCGCCTCGAACTCGAAGGCGTGCGTCGCCTCGTGCAGCGCGATAAAGGTCCGGAACTGGTCGAGGGGAATTCGCAGGCCCGCGGCGGCGGCGCTGACGTTTGGCTCGACGAAATAGAGCCGGCCCCGGGGGACCGGCGAAGCCGCCAGCAGGCTGACGTCGTACTGGCCGAGCACCTTGCGAGCCAGGAAGCCGATGAGGAACCCGAGCTGCTGGTTTCCGATCGTGCGATTGACGATGCGCGCCAGCGCCTTGCCCGGGGTTTCGGGACTCCCAGCCGCCTGGTTCAGAAGCACCTCGACGCGCGAGAAGAGCGCGCGGAAGGTGGCGAGGTTGAGGTCGATCCACTCCAGGCGGTCGATGACGGCTGGAGTCTCGAGCGCCTGCGGCAGCGGCCGGCCGACCTCGGCCTGGATCGATGGCTCGATCGCCGAAAGCGCCGCCTGGTAGAAGGCCAGCGCTTCTGCGCGCTCGCGGGCGCTGAGAGGCGCGGCGTGCGGACCTAGGCGACGGCGCGCGATGGCTCGCACGGCTTCCCAGTCGATGAGTCGGGTGCCAGCGCGGCGCATGAGCTCGCGCTGCGCGACCGTCGCTCCCATCGCGACCAGGCTGCCGATCAGGATGCCGACTCCGATGCGGCCGGTGTTGCGCGCCACGCCGGGCAGTCTAGGCCTTGAGGCTGAGGGGCGCCTCCACACTCACCGATTCGACGTCCGGCAATCGATCGCCAAAGACCCGCTCGGCGACGCTGGTGAACGCCGCCACGTCGCCCGTGGTCGCGACCCGGTGGCGCGCCGGTCCGGAAAAGTCCGTCCGTGCGTGCAGCGCATCGAGCAGGTCCTCTACCGCGATGCCGGTGGTGAACGCCGAGTCGACGACCGCCACGCCTCGACCCACCACGCGCTCGATGGTGGGGCGCAGCAGAGGGTAGTGAGTGCACCCCAGGAGCAGCGTATCGATCTCGGGATCCTCGGCGAGCATCGGCTCCAGATAACCCCTCACCTCCCGTTCGGTCTCCGGCCCGTCGACCTTGCCGGCCTCGACCAATGGAACGAGGGTCGGGCAGGCCTGCTGGCTCACGATCATCGCCGGGTTCGCCTCGCCGATGGCCGCCGGATAGGCTCCCGAGGCCACCGTCCCCGTGGTCGCCACTACCCCGACGTGGCCGCTTCGCGTAGCGGCCGCCGCAGCGACCGCGCCGGGTCGCACAACGCCAACCACCGGCACGTCGGCCTGGTCGCGAACGAGAGGTAGAGCCTGGGCCGTGGCGGTGTTGCAGGCCAC
>VBKA01000028.1:0-1558 GCA_005879815.1 Chloroflexota bacterium | reverse complement strand
GGTGCGCGGCCGTTGTCGCCCAGGTACAGGGTCGATTCGTCGGGGAGGCGACGGCGCAGCTCGGAGAGGACCGTGAGGCCACCGACGCCAGAATCGAAGACCCCGATCAGGCGCCGGTCAGCCCGGGTGGTCACCGGCCGGTCACTGGCCGATCAGCGGCGACCGGCGAGCGCCAGCCCG
This sequence comes from Chloroflexota bacterium, assembly GCA_005879815.1. Classification (GTDB taxonomy): domain Bacteria; phylum Chloroflexota; class Limnocylindria; order QHBO01; family QHBO01; genus CF-82. The sequence goes on along the minus strand of VBKA01000028.1, from coordinate 1,378 downwards.
CGCTCGGACTGCACCTCGACCAGGGCACCCGCGACCAGGCGGAGCCCCTGGGAGATCGGGGCCTCGGGGCTCGACGAGACGAACGGCACGCCTTCGTTGTTGGCGGTGAGCACCAGCCGGCCGTCGGAGACGATCTCGAAGTCGATGGGCTGGCCGAGTGCCTCCTCGAGATCTGCCTTGGTGATGCCGCCGCTGGCGTCGGCGCGGTTCAGGATGGTGGCGAGCTTGGCCGGCGGATAGCCGATGGCGCTGAACGCCTCGGAGGCCATGGCCAGGCCGCGAATCGCCATGCTGTCGTAGGTCAGCACCTGGAGGATCAGGTCTGCGGCGTCCAGGTACACCAGGACGTCGTCGGAGAGGCCGGCTCGCGTGTCCACGATCACGAACTCGTAGAGCTTGCGGATGATGCCGAGGGCCTTCTCGATGTCGCGGGTGGTGACCATCTCGGCCATCTCGACGCGCGGCGGAGCGAGCAGGATGTCGATCCCGGATGGATCCTTCCAGACCACGTCGGCCAGGTCCGATTCACGGATGCGGTCGGTGGGCAGGTTGACGATCGAGGGCGCCACCGCGGGAACTCGCAGCAGGCCGCGCAGGTCACTGAACTGCAGGGAGCCATCCACCAGGCACACGCGGTGCCCGACGCCGAGTGAGACCGCCAGGTTGTACGCCAGCGTGGTGCGTCCGACCCCGCCCTTCGGTGAGAAGAGCGCGATCATCATCGAACCCGAGCGCGCCGACTCCGCGTATCGCTCCTCGTGCGTCTTGCGGATCAGCGTGGTGAGGTCGAAGCCCGTGAACGGCATCTTCAGCACGGCGTCGATGCCGCGCGCGGAGTCCTGGGCGACCGGGTTCTGCGGCACCGTAAGCATGATCACCGCGACGCTCGGGTCGGCGTTGCGGATCGTCTCGGCGACGTGTGTGCCACTCACCCGGCCCTGAAGCAGGGCGTCGACGATTACGATGTCAGGCCGCATCTCGGCCACCGTCGGGGCCGCCTTCTCACCGCTGGTGACGACGTCGAGCATCTTGATCTGGGTCTGCGCGTTGAGCAGCGACCGCATGTGCGACGCCACCTGCGGCACGTCCTCGATCACCAGCAACCGGATCTGTTCGCCTGCCACTCCCTACCTCTCGCAACGGCCTGGAGCTTGCCTGGCCATACGTCGGCCCTGTCGCTAGCGGCGTCGCATCGCAATCACGATCCGACGGTCGCTCTCCGCATCGAGGGGTTCGAGATCGTGTGACCCGTAGGTCAGCTCGATCGCCAGCCCCGCCTCGTCGAGGAGGCCCTCCAGCACCGATTGAGAGGGATACCAGAGCCGGAACCTGGCCGGAAGCCGCGCTATCGTACCATCGGGTCGTACCGCATCGGTCA